>NZ_WEII01000031.1:0-48608 GCF_009183805.1 Bacillus sp. B2-WWTP-C-10-Post-4
AGATTTCCCATAGCGTAAGCTAGTAAGATCCCTGAAAGATGATCAGGTTGATAGGTTCGAGGTGGAAGCATGGTGACATGTGGAGCTGACGAATACTAATAGATCGAGGACTTAACCATATAATATGAAGCAATGTTATCTAGTTTTGAAGGAATATGCCTTCATAGTTTGGTGATGATGGCAGAGAGGTCACACCCGTTCCCATACCGAACACGGAAGTTAAGCTCTCTAGCGCCGATGGTAGTTGGGACCTTGTCCCTGTGAGAGTAGGACGTCGCCAAGCAACTAAAAACACAAGTCATTTGACTTGTGTTTTTTTGTATTGTTAAAAAGAATGGGAAAGAAGTAATGGTAATACAAACACGTTGCCCAAGAGTTAATCATATTATATAAAAGATGGGTGTATATTTTTCTGTAAATTGTTAAGGATTAGAAGTATAAAATAGGTTCACTTAAATAGGGAGGGAAGGTTATGAAATTACAAAGTGAAGTTTGTATTGTTTGTGAGACGAAAAGAAAAGAAGGTATATATGTTTATAATAATTTAATATGCTATGAATGTGAAAAGGATATGGTGAATACAGAGACAGATGATCCGAAATATATACATTATTTAAAGCAGCTTCGAAAATTAGAAGTATCATATTTTTAAATAGGCATATGCCTATTATTTTTTTTGTTCTGTATAATAGATAGAGAATGAATAATAAGGAAGAGATGTAGATGAATCAAAATCGTATGCCTTTATATGAGGCGTTAATAGAGTTTAAAGAAAGAGGGCCGTTATCTTTTCATGTTCCAGGTCATAAGAATGGTTTAAACTTCCCTCAGGAGGCAATAAGAGAGTTTAAAGATATTCTATCTATTGATGTAACTGAGTTAGCAGGACTAGATGATTTGCATAGTCCGTTTGAATGTATAGATGAGGCACAACAATTATTGGCTGAAGTTTATAATACAAAGAGGAGCTATTTTTTAATTAATGGTTCAACAGTCGGGAACTTAGCAATGATTTTGTCTTGTTGCGGGGAACATGATATTGTTCTTGTACAAAGAAATTGCCATAAATCAATTATTAATGCTTTAAAACTTGCGGGAGCAAATCCCATTTTTTTAGATCCATGGATTGATGAAGCTTATAACGTACCGGTGGGAGTTCGTAACGAAATTATTAAGAAAGCAATTGAAAAGTATCCAAATGCGAAAGCGCTCATTTTAACGCATCCTAATTATTATGGTATGGGGATGGATCTAGAGGCAAGCATCGCTTTTGCACATGCACATAAAATACCTGTTTTGGTAGATGAGGCACATGGGGCACATCTGTGCTTGGGAGAACCATTCCCGAAGTCAGCATTAACATATGGTGCAGATATTGTAGTTCATTCTGCACATAAAACATTACCCGCAATGACAATGGGTTCCTATTTACATATAAATAGTCACTTAGTAGACGAAGAGAAGGTTACTACTTATTTAAGTATGCTACAATCTAGTAGTCCATCGTATCCAATTATGGCTTCCTTGGATATAGCACGCTTTACAATGGCGCGTATAAAAGAAGAAGGTCACAGTGAAATTGTTGAGTTCTTACGAAAATTTAAGGAACAATTACGTTCTATTCCTCAAATCGCCATTTTAGAATATCCGTTGCAAGATGAGTTAAAGGTCACCGTACAAACTCGTTGTCAGTTATCAGGGTACGAATTACAGTCTGTATTTGAAAAGGTCGGTATATATACAGAGATGGCTGATCCGTACAATGTCCTATTTATTTTACCCTTACAAGTAAATGGGGGATATATGAAGGTTATAGAGATGATCCGAGTAGCATTGCAACATTATGAGGTGAAAGACAAGAGGGAATCTATTCGTTATACTTATAAAGGTGAATTCTCTCTTTTACCGTATACGTATAAACAACTAGATGGATATGAAACAAAGATAGTATCTATAGAAGATGCTGTTGGAATGATAGCGGCGGAAATGGTGATTCCGTATCCACCTGGAATTCCATTGATTATGTATGGAGAGAGAATTACTTCAGAGCATAAAGAGCAAATTATGTATTTAGAGAGAGCAGGGGCTCGTTTTCAATGTAATACGAAATATATGAAAGTGTATGATATAGAAAGTAGGTTTTAGGATGAAGGGATTATTTGTAACAATTGAGGGCCCAGAAGGTTCAGGTAAAACAACGTTAATTAAAAGCTTATTGCCATATTTTGAAAAAAAAGCACAAAAGGTAATGGCGACAAGAGAACCAGGCGGTATTGCAATTTCTGAGGACATTAGGACGATTTTACATAAACAAGAATATACGATGATGGAAGCACGTACAGAAGCGCTTCTTTATGCTGCTGCGCGCAGACAACATTTAGTAGAAAAAGTTATGCCAGCACTTAATGAGAACTACCTCGTGTTATGTGATCGTTTTATAGATAGCTCTTTAGCATACCAAGGCTATGCAAGAGGATTGGGTATGGATAAGGTATTTGAAATAAATCGTTTCGCAACAGAGGACTGTATGCCTAGTTTAACAATTTATCTAGACATTGAGCCTGAGGTTGGTTTGGCTCGGATTGAAAAAGATGCAGGACGTGAAGTAAATCGACTAGATATGGAAGATATCTCTTTCCATAAACGTGTGCGCGAAGGGTATTTACAAGTTGTAGAACGTTTCTCGGATCGTATTGTATTGGTAAATGCTGATCAGCCGATGGAAAAACTTATAGAAGAAGTTGTTCAGATTATAGAAGATAAATTGTTATAATAGAAGGAAAGAATGAAATAAGTGAGGTATGCATTATGACGAAGACGTGGGAGCAGCTTTCTGCTATACAACCCATCGGTGTAAAAATGTTGATGAATAGCATTGCAAAAGAGCGTATATCCCACGCTTACTTGTTAGAGGGAGGGAAAGGGACAGGAAAGTTTGCGACAGCAATTCAAATGGCAAAGAGTTTCCTCTGTTCTGAGCGAAATGGGGTAGAGCCCTGCCATGTATGTACAAACTGTAAGCGAATTGATTCAGGTAACCACCCTAACTTACATATTGTAAAACCAGACGGATTATCTATTAAAAAGCAGCAAATTCATGATTTACAAGAAGAGTTTTCAAAAACAGGATTAGAGGCAAATAAAAAATTATATATTATTGAGCACGCAGATCGTATGACAGCAAATGCGGCAAATACACTTTTGAAATTTTTAGAAGAACCAAGTAGTGATACAACTGCTATTTTACTTACTGAACAAAGTCATCAAATTTTAAATACGATTTTATCTCGTTGCCAAGTTGTTACGTTTAGACCGTTACCTACGGAATCTTTAATTAGAAGATTACAGGATGAAGGGATTACAGCATCTTTATCGACACTTGCTGCTCAACTTACAAATAGTTTTGATGAAGCTTTAGCTTTATGTAGTGATGAATGGTTTGCACAAGCACGAGCTTTAGTGATAAAATTATGTGAAGCGCTCGAAAAAGATAAAACCTCTATTTTTTTTGTACAAGAAAAATGGGGAAAACACTTTGGAGAGAAAGAACAATTACAGCAAGGTTTAGATATGTTACTCCTTATTTATAAGGATTTATTATATGTTCAACTTGGAGAAGAAGATCGTCTTGTTTTTCATGATCAGAAAGAGATGTTTGAATCGTTTTCCTATGCTCAGAAGCG
This sequence comes from Bacillus sp. B2-WWTP-C-10-Post-4, assembly GCF_009183805.1. Taxonomy (NCBI): domain Bacteria; kingdom Bacillati; phylum Bacillota; class Bacilli; order Caryophanales; family Bacillaceae; genus Bacillus; species Bacillus sp. B2-WWTP-C-10-Post-4. Next base: position 3,684 of record NZ_WEII01000031.1, read on the forward strand.
CATTGTATCAGCTCTCTTTAATATATTAGAGGCAAAAAATAGAATCAACGCTAATGTAAATGCGCAGCTTGTGTTCGAACAGTTAGTGTTGCGGTTGCAGGAGGGATGACCGTTTTGTATGATGTAGTAGGTGTTCGCTTTAAGAAGGCCGGAAAGGTATATTACTTTGATCCAAATCAGTTCGATATCTCTGAAAATGAGTTTGTCATTGTAGAAACGGTAAGAGGTATTGAATACGGAAAAGTAGTTATTACCAAAAAACAAGTTGATGAAAACGACGTTGTATTACCGCTAAAAAAGGTTATTCGTATTGCAAATGAAAATGATCGTACCATTGTTGAAGAGAACAAACATGCTGCCAAAGAAGCATATCAAGTCTGTCAACAAAAGGTAGTAGAGCATAATCTTGATATGAAACTTGTAGATGTAGAGTATACATTCGATCGTAATAAGATTATTTTCTATTTTACTGCGGATGGTCGGATCGATTTCCGCGAACTAGTGAAGGACTTAGCCGCAATTTTTAGAACAAGAATTGAACTAAGACAAATTGGTGTTCGTGATGAAGCGAAGATGCTAGGTGGTATTGGTCCATGTGGTCGTATGCTTTGTTGTTCTACTTTTTTAGGGGATTTTGAACCTGTATCCATTAAAATGGCAAAGGATCAAAATTTATCATTAAATCCTGCAAAAATCTCTGGTTTATGTGGTCGCTTAATGTGTTGCTTAAAATATGAGAATGATGAATATGAGGCAGCAAAGGAACAACTTCCTGATTTAGATCAACGTATACAAACCCCGCATGGTACTGGCCGTGTTATCGGATTAAATATTTTAGAAAGATTAATTCAAGTGGAACTAGTAGACAAGGAACGGATAGTAGAATATACGTTAGATGAGTTAGTGAATAAAGGGGTCGTTTCGAGTCAAACCACAGATTAATGAGGTGGGTGCTTGTGGAGAAAAAAGATATTTTTGAATCGGTTTCTAGTATGGAAGAGCAAATTGGACATTTATATAAACAGTTGGGAGAGTTAAAACAGCATCTTGCAGAGTTGTTGGAAGAAAACCAGCATATAAAAATGGAAAATAACAATTTGCGACACCGTTTTGAAGAAGTGCAGAATAAAGAAAAACAAAAAACTCAAAAACGTAAAGAAGTGAAGCCGAAAACAGATATTGGTGAAGGCTATGACAATTTAGCGAGACTGTATCAAGAAGGTTTTCATATTTGCAATCTACATTATGGAAGTGTACGTAAAGAGGGAGATTGTTTATTCTGTCTGTCATTCTTAAATAAAAAGTGAAATTACCTTTCCAATTATAATTGGAAAGGTAATTTTTTATACATGAAATAGGGTAGGTTAAGGGTAAGAAAAGGAGCAGTATATGAATTTATATGAAGATGAACGTTTAGATTACTTATTAGCACAAGACATGAAGATTATACAAAGCCCATCAGTATTTAATTTTTCTTTAGATGCCGTTTTACTTGCAGATTTTGCATGGGTACCAATTCAAAAGGGGAATTTACTTGATTTGTGTACAGGTAACGCGGTTGTTCCCCTTCTATTAAGTACAAGAACAAAAGGAAATATTACTGGGGTGGAAATTCAAGAACGCTTATATGATATGGGAGTAAGAAGTGTTCAATACAATGGGTTGGAGGAAAGAATTCACCTCATACATGGAGATTTGAAAGATATGCCAGAGAAACTTGGGCGTCATCAATATGATGTTGTTACATGTAATCCACCATATTTTCAAACACCTCAAACTTCAGAGAAAAATATGAATGAACATTTAGCGATAGCTCGTCATGAAATTATGTGTACATTAGAAGATGTTGTATCTGCAAGTAGTCAGTTAGTAAAACAAGGTGGGAAAGTAGCGTTTGTACATCGTCCAGGGCGATTACTAGACATTGTCACATTAATGCGTAAATATAAAATTGAACCAAAGCGTGTGCAATTTGTTTATCCTAAGGTTGGAAAAGAAGCAAATACGTTGTTAATTGAAGGAATTAAGGATGGAAATGCAGATTTGAAAATTTTACCGCCTCTCGTTGTATATGAGAACAATAACGAATATACAAAGGAGCTACGTTCGATTTTATATGGAGAAGAATAAGCACTTTTTTTATGTGGTAGAGTGCTCTGATGGAAGTTATTATGCTGGATATACAAACCATATAGAAAAGAGAATTCAGACTCATAATAGCGGCAAAGGGGCTAAGTATACACGCGTCAGGCTTCCTGTTGTTTTAAAATATGTAGAGACCCACGATGATAAGCGTACAGCTATGCAAGCGGAGTATTACTTTAAGCAATTAACGAGAAAACAAAAAGAGGCATATATGCAAAAAGGAGAACGTTATGTGGCAACAAAAAAGCTTTCAACAAAATGAAAAGGGAGTTTTATATTTAGTACCAACTCCTATTGGAAATCTAGAAGATATGACATTTCGTGCAATCCGAATTTTAAAAGAAGTTGATTTAATTGCTGCTGAAGATACGAGACAAACGAAAAAACTTTGTAATTATTTTGAAATTGAAACACCTGTTACGAGTTATCATGAGCACAATAAAGAAGTAAGTGGGAAGAAACTATTAGAGAAATTAGAGGATGGAAAGAATGTAGCACTTGTTAGCGACGCTGGTATGCCGTGTATTTCTGATCCAGGTTACGATATTGTCGTTGAGGCAGTAGCTGAGCAATATCATGTAATTCCGCTTCCAGGAGCAAATGCAGCCCTTACAGCATTAATTGCATCCGGTCTTGAAACAAAGCAATTTTATTTCTATGGTTTCTTGCAGAGAAACAAAAAGGAACGAAAGATGGAGTTAGAAAAGCTTCGTTATGTACAAACTACAATGATGTTTTATGAAGCGCCTCATCGTTTAGACGATACTTTAATTTCGATGCAGGAAGTGTTGGGAAATAGAGAGATTGTATTATGTCGAGAGTTAACTAAAAAATTTGAGGAATTTATTCGAGGGACAATCGAAGAAGCAATTGAGTGGACGAAGCAAAATGAAGTACGTGGTGAGTTTTGTATTTTAGTAGCTGGTTCAACAGAAGAACCTGCTCCAGAAGAACAATGGTGGGAATCTCTTTCGGTATATGATCATATTGAATATTATATAAATGAAAAAAGTATGAATTCAAAAGAAGCGATTAAAACAGTCGCTAAAGATCGAGATTTGTCGAAAAGAGATGTATATCAAATCTATCATGTCGATAAAAAATAAGCTTCTCATAATTGAGAAGCTTATTTTGCTGTTTCGATATAATCTTGAAGTTCGTTTAAGATTTGCTCAGCGCCTTCTTTGCTTAAGATGATTTTACCTTCAGCTAAAGAAAGGTTACCGTCAGATACTTCACCAGTTACTTGGCAAGTCATGTTTGGTTTATATTTCTTTAAAATGATTTTTTCGTCATCAACATAGATTTCAAGAGCGTCCTTTTCTGCAATACCTAAAGTACGGCGTAATTCGATTGGAATTACTACACGACCTAATTCATCAACTTTACGAACAATACCAGTAGATTTCATAATTTTTTTCCTCCTAAATAAATAGTTTATAAGTTTCGAGTCTATTTTTAGATTCGTCATTTTTCGACAAAATACCCTATGGACATATGATACCAATCATTTACATTTCCGTCAATTCTTAAATTCTATATTTTTTAAAAAGATTTATAGATTTCTTATTTCTTATATATAATAGATTGAGAGGAAATTCCACAATTATTTACATTATTTTCTGAAAAAATAATAAATTAAAAGTGGAGATTGTATATTTTTGTGAAATATGAGCAATAGATGATAAAGATATCGAGCATTAAGACCTAAATTTAAAATTAGGTTGGCGTAAAGAAGATAAGTTAGATTTGGGCTGCTCGTAAAGCCCAATTAATGTGGGCTAATAATTAGTGGGGAGGAACAAAAACCCTACTGATTAAAGTTTCACTTTATATATGAGTTTTTGATATACTGTTTATAAATACATATGAGGTTATTCGGGAGGTCCAAAACAATGACAGAGGAAAATAAGTCCTTTTATATTACTACCCCAATTTATTATCCAAGTGGAAAATTACACATTGGACATGCTTATACGACAGTAGCAGGAGATGCGATGGCACGATATAAGCGTATGCAAGGTTATAATGTGCATTATTTAACAGGAACTGATGAGCATGGACAGAAGATCCAAAAGAAAGCAGAAGAGTTAAATATTACGCCACAGGCATATGTTGATAACATTGTTGCAGGAATTAAAGAGCTTTGGGAGAAGATGGATATTTCTTATGATGATTTTATTCGTACAACTGAAGATCGTCATAAAGATGTTGTCGAAAAAATCTTTAAGCAATTAGTAGATCAAGGTGACATTTATCTTGATGAATATGAAGGTTGGTATTCTGTACAAGATGAGACGTTCTATACAGAGCATCAATTAGTAGATCCAATTATGGAAGGCGACAAAGTAGTTGGAGGAAAAAGCCCAGATAGTGGTCATGATGTAGAACTTGTTCGTGAAGAATCTTATTTCTTTAGAATGGGTAAATATGTCGACAGACTATTAAAGTTCTATGAAGATAATCCACATTTCATTCAGCCGGAGTCTCGTAAAAATGAAATGATTAATAATTTTATTAAACCAGGATTAGAAGATTTAGCGGTTTCTCGTACTTCATTTGACTGGGGAGTTCGTGTTCCTGGTAACCCAAAACATGTTATTTACGTATGGGTTGACGCATTATCTAACTATATTACGGCGTTAGGTTATGGAACAGCAAATGAAGAGAAATATAAAAAATTCTGGCCTGCAGATGTGCATTTAGTTGGGAAAGAAATTGTTCGTTTCCATACAATTTATTGGCCGATAATTTTAATGGCATTAGATTTACCTCTTCCGAAGAAAGTCTTTGCTCATGGCTGGATTTTAATGAAGGATGGAAAGATGAGTAAGTCAAAAGGAAACGTAGTAGATCCAGTTACATTAATCGATCGTTACGGATTAGATGCATTACGTTATTATCTACTTCGTGAAGTTCCATTTGGATCTGATGGTGTATTCACACCAGAAGGATTTGTGGAGCGTATTAATTTCGACTTAGCAAATGACTTAGGTAATTTATTAAATCGTACAGTAGCTATGATTGATAAGTATTTTAACGGAGAAATCCCTGCATTTAAAGAAAATGTGACGGAATTTGATGAAACGTTAGTAGCGTTTGCACAAGATACTTTGAAAAAAGTAGAAGAAGCAATGGAGAATATGGAGTTCTCTGTAGCGTTAGGATCTATTTGGCAACTAGTTAGTCGTACGAATAAATATATTGATGAAACACAACCATGGGTATTAGCAAAAGATGAGAATGATCGTGAAAAGTTAGCTTCTGTAATGGCTCATTTAGCAGAAGTACTTCGTCAAACAGGTATTATGCTTATGCCATTCTTAACAGTAGCACCAAGCAAGATGTTTGCTCAACTTGGCCTTACTGATGAAGCTCATAAATCTTGGGAAAGTCTATCTACAATTGGCTGCATTCCAGCTGGAACAAAAGTAGAAAAAGGAAACCCAATTTTCCCTCGTTTAGAAATGGAAGTGGAAGTAGAGTACATTAAAGAACAAATGAAAAGCTCTGCTCCTAAAGTAGAAGAGAAAAAAGAAGAAGAACCGAAGGCAGAAGAAATTACAATTGATGATTTCTTTAAAGTAGAATTACGCGTAGCTGAAGTACTATCTGCTGAACCTGTGAAAAAAGCAGACAAGTTGTTAAAAATTCAACTAGACTTAGGCACAGAAAAGCGTCAAGTTGTTTCTGGAATTGCAAAATTCTATTCGCCGGAAGACTTAAAAGGTAAAAAGGTTATTTGTGTAACAAACTTAAAACCTGTAAAATTACGTGGTGAATTATCGCAAGGTATGATTTTAGCGGGTGAAGAGAATGGCGTATTGTCATTAGCATCAATTGACCAAAATCTACCAAATGGTACAAAAATCAAGTAATTAAGACAAGAAAAGAGATGTTTCACGTGTAACATGTGTGAAGCGTCTTTTTTCTTTTTACACTCTCTATTTTGCATTAAGATTGTAGTATTGTTATCGTTAAGTTATTAAAGAACTTATTTTTGTAGAATAAACTTGATTTCAATATAAAAGGAGTTATGTATTATGTTGTTTGATACACATTCACATTTGAATGCAGAGCAATTCGAAGAAGATTTGCAAGAGGTTATTGCCCGAATGAAAGAAGCGGGAGTTACTTATACAGTTGTTGTTGGTTTTGATGAAGTAACAATAAAAAAGGCGATGGAATTAGCTGAAGCCTATGATTTTATTTACGCTGCGGTTGGCTGGCATCCAGTTGATGCAATCGACATGACAGAAGAACATTTAGCTTGGTTAGAAGAACTTGCTTCTCATCCTAAAGTCGTTGCACTTGGAGAAATGGGCTTAGATTATCACTGGGATAAGTCTCCAAAAGAAATACAGAAAGAAGTATTTCGTAAACAAATTGCATTAGCGAAAAAAGTAAATTTGCCGATTATTATACATAACCGCGATGCAACTCAAGATATTGTCGATATTCTAGAAGAAGAGAATGCAGCTGAAGTAGGAGGCATTATGCATTGCTTTAGCGGTAGCGTAGAAGTAGCAGAGCGATGTGTTGATATGAACTTTTTAATTTCGTTAGGTGGACCAGTTACATTTAAAAACGCTAAGAAACCGAAAGAAGTTGCTACGGAGATTCCATTAGAGAAATTGTTAATAGAGACGGATTGTCCCTATTTAACGCCGCATCCATTTCGCGGGAAACGAAATGAACCGAGTTATGTAAAACTCGTAGCAGAAGAAATTGCGAATTTAAAAGGAATTTCTTATGAGGAAGTAGCAAAAATGACAACTAAAAATGCAAAAGTTTTATTTGGAGTTGAATAAAAAGAACGGGTGAAACCTGTTCTTTTTTATTTTGAGAAAAACTAGTAGAAGTAATCAAGAAAATAAATGTGAATGATGAAGTGTTACAATAAGGACAGAGAACAAAGATTTTTCTATTCTATTTTTTAAAATATAAGAATGGGGAAAATAATAATGGAAAAGTCGTCATTTTTTTGTTTTACTAAGTAGAGACGAAATGAGTGTGGAGGCAAGCATGAAAATAAAAGAGATTATCGTTGTAGAAGGTAAAGATGATACAGTTGCGATTAAGCGTGCTGTTGATGCGGATACAATTGAAACGAACGGTTCAGCAATCGGTGATCATGTTATTGAGCAAGTTAAATTAGCGCAGCAAAAAAGGGGCGTTATTATTTTCACAGATCCGGATTATCCTGGAGAGCGTATTCGAAAAATTATTTCTGACAAGGTTCCTGGCTGTAAGCATGCTTTTTTACCGAAGGAAGAAGCGCTTGCTAAAAGGAAAAAGGGTGTTGGGATTGAACATGCTTCTAATGAGTCGATTCGCCGTGCTCTAGAGAATATACATGAAGAAATGGAAGCTTACACAAGTGAAATTAGTTGGAGTGATTTAGTCGATGCAGGCTTAGTGGGCGGAGAAATGGCAAAGAGCCGCAGAGAAAGAATGGGTAAGCTATTAAAGATTGGTTATACAAATGCAAAACAGTTACATAAACGATTACAGATGTTTCAAGTTTCAAAGGAATCATTTGCAGAAGCTTATAAGCAAGTAATACAGGAGGAAAAAAAATGAAGGATATCGCAACGCCAAATCGTACAAAAGACATTGTTGAAAAGTATGGATTTTCATTCAAAAAAAGTTTAGGACAAAACTTTTTAATTGATACAAATGTATTAAATCGTATTGTCGATCATGCAGAAATTGGTTCAGAAAGTGGTGCAATTGAAATTGGACCAGGTATTGGAGCATTAACAGAGCAATTAGCGAAGCGTGCTAAAAAAGTAGTGGCTTTTGAAATTGATCAAAGACTATTACCAATTTTAGATGAGACGTTAGCGCCATATGGTAATGTTACAGTTATTAATAAAGATGTACTAAAAGCAGATGTACATGAAGTATTTAATGAGCAATTTGAAGAAGGGCAAGATGTAATGGTAGTAGCTAACTTACCGTACTATATTACAACGCCAATTTTATTTAAATTGCTTGAAGAAAAGTTACCAGTTCGTGGATTTGTTGTTATGATGCAAAAAGAAGTTGGAGATCGTTTAGCTGCTAAACCTGGAACGAAAGAGTATGGTTCTTTATCGATTGCCATTCAGTACTATACAGAGGTTGAAACAGTTATGACTGTACCGCGTACAGTGTTTGTACCACAGCCAAACGTTGATTCTGCAATTATCCGCCTTCTAAAGCGTCCTAAACCGGTTGTAGAGGTGACAGATGAAACGTTTTTCTTTGAAGTAGTACGAGCAAGTTTCGCACAGCGCCGTAAAACTTTAATGAATAATTTATCAAATAATTTAAATGGTTTCCCGAAAGATAAGGAGTTATTGGATCGAATTTTAACAGAAGTAGGAATTGATCCAAAGCGAAGAGGCGAAACGCTATCTATTGAAGAGTTTGCAACATTAAGTAATGCATTAGTTCTTCATAAATTATCATAAGAATATGAAAGGGACAGTTCAAGTTGAACTGTCCCTTTTGTCACCTTTCTCTCTCTAAATTCATACTTTAAAAACAGGTAAGATGGCCTAATGAGTTTGGAGGTAGGAGAATGGTTTTACATGTTGGAGAATTAGTGGAACGATATTCTCATAAGAGGGATATTCTTTTTCGTATTATAGAAATAAAAGGCGAGATAGCTATATTGTTTGGAGAGGAAATTAGACTGGTGGCGGATGCGCCACTTGAAGATTTAATTAGTATAGATCAAAGAGAACATAAAAAAAGGGTGAAGCGTGAGAAAGAAACAATGGAGCGCACGTATCGTTTGTTTCAACAAGATTATGTACTGATGAAACAAAGGCATGAACATACTTCAACTGGTGGATACACAAGTGAGGTAAATTATTTTCAAATGCCGGGACGTGTATTGCATATAGATGGAGACCCTTTATATTTGCGCAAGTGCTTAGATTTATATAATAAAATTGGCGTTCCTGTTCAAGGTATTCATTGTAAAGAAACGGAGATGCATGAAAAAGTAGTAGACTTAATAGATCACTTTCGCCCAGACATTCTCGTTATTACAGGGCATGATGCATATACAAAATCAAAAGGAGTGAAGGGAGATTTAGCGGCATATAGGCATTCAAGGCATTTTGTACAGGCTGTTCGTGAAGTGCGAAAAAAATATCCATCATTGGATCAACTTGTTATTTTTGCTGGGGCATGTCAATCACATTTTGAGGCACTAATTCGTGCAGGGGCCAATTTCGCTAGTTCACCATCTAGAATTAATATTCATGCACTAGATCCTGTATATGTAGTTGGTAAAATTAGTTTTACTTCATTTATGGAGAGAGTCAATGTATGGGATGTCGTACGTAATACAATTACTGGTGAAAAGGGACTAGGTGGAATTGAAACGAGAGGGATTTTACGAACGGGATTACCTTTTCAACATTACGAAGAGTAAGCAGGGTACATATGTATCTTGCTTTTTTGTATGGAAGGATTTAAATGAATTTGGATAAAAAGAGGTAAGAACGTAAAGACTACGTAATGATACTTTTACAATATAGTATTTCTTCTATCTATTCAAACGCAGGATGATATTAGCTGTGAATCGCGGTTAATAATTAGGATAGATATTATCGTGCTTTAAGTGTTCAATCTAAATTACAGCGAGGTGTAGCGAAGTATATGTCAAAACGTTTAGATGAAATTAAAAGCGAATTAGATCACCATCTTGGACAGCGACTTATGTTAAAAGCAAATAGTGGAAGAAGAAAAACTGTGGAGCAATCAGGTGTACTAGCAGAAACATACCGTTCCGTTTTTGTTGTACAATTGGATCAACAAGAAGATGCGTTGCAACGTGTATCTTATAGTTATGCAGATGTTTTAACAGAGACAGTAGAGTTAACATTTTATGGAGACCCTCATAATGAGGTCATTTTATAATCCATATATCATTACATATATTCCCATAAATGAAAAGCTATATTATTTTGCATACTAACTATACCGTAGCAAAATAAGGAGGGACTCTGCATTGAGTAGACGAAGAGGTGTCATGTCAAACCAATTTAAAGAAGAGCTAGCAAAAGAGCTTGGCTTTTATGATGTTGTTCAGAAAGAAGGATGGGGCGGAATTCGTGCGAAAGATGCTGGTAACATGGTGAAACGTGCTATAGAAATTGCAGAACAGCAATTAATGAAACGAAACCAGTAGTTGTAAGATACTTTCTATGCTACGGTAGCCGAGGAGACATTCCTCGGCTTTTTGTACTCTAAAAGGTGCCATCATTTTACATAAGTAGTTTCATTCTGAATGCTTTTCGTTATAATTAGGGAAGTGTCATCGTCTTACTATAAATTTATGGTAAAATAAACGATAAAAGATTGAGTACATAGAGTGGGTGAATAGATTGAAGCTACTAGTGAAAGCACCAGCAAAGATTAATCTGTCGTTAGATGTACTGGGAAAAAGACAAGACGGATATCATGAAGTGAAAATGATTATGACAACCATTGATTTAGCAGATCGTCTAGAACTAACGGAATTAGCAGAAGACCGTATTGAAATTTTATCCCATAATCGGTATGTCCCAGACGACCAACGAAATTTAGCTTATCAGGCAGCGAAATTATTAAAAGAGAAGTTTAATGTAAAAAAAGGTGTATCTATTACTATTGAAAAAACGATTCCAGTAGCAGCTGGATTAGCAGGTGGAAGTAGTGATGCAGCAGCGACATTACGTGGTCTTAATAAATTATGGAATTTAGGGCTTACAATTGATGAGTTAGCAGAGCTTGGTGCAGAAATTGGATCAGATGTATCGTTCTGTGTATACGGAGGCACAGCAATTGCCACTGGAAGAGGAGAGAAAATTGAACATATAAAGACTCCGCCTTCTTGTTGGGTTATTTTAGCGAAACCACATATAGGTGTATCTACTGCTGATGTGTATGGAAATTTAAAGTTAAATCGAGTTACACATCCAAATGTAGATAAAATGGTTGATGTCATAAATTCTGGTGATTATAAAGGAATTTGTGATACTGTTGGTAACGTTTTAGAAGATGTAACATTTGGAATGCATCCTGAAGTTGCCCGTATTAAATCACAGATGAAGCGATTTGGAGCGGATGCTGTATTAATGAGTGGAAGTGGTCCAACTGTATTTGGACTTGTACACCATGATTCACGAATGCATCGCATTTATAACGGATTAAAAGGATTTTGTGAACAAGTCTATGCGGTACGTTTATTAGGAGAGCGAGAAACGCTTGAATAAAGACGTATAATACGTTATGATTTGTTTAGAATATTCGTGATTTGAGGTGAGAGTATGAAAATTAGAAGAAGTACAAGATTAGTCGATATGACTTATTACTTGCTACAAAACCCTCGTCAGCTAGTATCTCTCACTTTTTTTGCTGAAAGGTATCAATCGGCTAAGTCTTCCATTAGTGAAGATTTAGTTATTATTAAGCAAACGTTTGAACAACAAGGGGTCGGCACATTGCAAACGATACCAGGAGCAGCAGGAGGAGTGAAATATATACCGTATATAAGTGAAGAAGAGGCAGATCTAATTATTGATGAGCTTTGTGGCTTATTTGAAAACCCAGATCGTATTTTGCCTGGCGGTTACTTATACATGACAGATTTATTGAGTAATCCTCGCCATATTAATGGCGCAGGTCGTTTGTTTGCTTCTGTTTTTGCTAGGCAACCAATTGATGCAGTTATGACGGTGGCAACGAAGGGGATTCCACTTGCTTATGCAGTGGCAAATTACTTAGATGTACCAGTTGTAATTGCAAGGAAAGATAATAAGGTAACAGAAGGTCCGACTGTTAGTATTAACTATGTGTCGGGTTCTTCTAAACGAATTCAAACAATGACGTTAGCAAAACGCAGTCTTCCAGAAGGGTCGAATGTTTTAATTATTGATGACTTCATGAAAGCTGGCGGAACAATTCAAGGTATGATGAGTATGCTAGAAGAATTCAAGGCTAATGTTGTTGGTATCGGTGTATTAGTAGAATCTACAGATATTGAAGAACGACTAATTAATAATTTTGTATCATTAATTCGTCTATCGGAAGTTGATGTGAAAGAAAAAACGATTCAAGTGGAAAAAGGGAATTATTCTCTTGCACCATTTGATGAAGGGCTTGTAGAGGCGGAATAAAAGATAGAGCAGATAGCTCTATCTTTTTTATTTTATTTATAGATTATAAAATAGATGGACAAACTGCCTTTCGTACACTATTTTTAAAGAGTAAAATAAATAATAAAAGGGTGAAAAGTATGAAAGTTGTTCAAACAAGCAAGGCACCACAAGCAATTGGACCTTATTCACAGGGGATTATTGTAAATAACATGTTCTATAGCTCAGGACAAATTCCATTGATGGCAAATGGGGAGCTTGTAACAGGAGATGTAACAGTACAAACAGAACAAGTATTTCAAAATTTACAAGCGGTATTAGAGGAAGCAGGTGCTTCATTTGATACAGTCGTAAAAACAACAGTATTTTTAAAGGACATGGATGATTTTAATGCTGTGAATGAAGTGTATAGCTCTTATTTCTCTACTCATAAACCAGCTCGATCTTGTGTGCAAGTAGCAAAATTACCGAAAGATGTTTCCGTTGAAATTGAAGTAATCGCCCTAGTTAAGTAACCTTTTGTAAGCGATAACCTCCACTAATCTCTATATTCAACTACTTTAAAAATTTTTATCTTAAAAATTTTTAAAAAATTAAAGGGAAAATAGAAAATTTGTGGAATTTATACAAATATATCGCTTATTTAGAAAAGGGTGGTGAACACAAGATGGAAGTGACTGACGTAAGATTACGCCGCGTAAACACAGAAGGCCGCATGAGAGCAATTGCCTCTATTACTCTAGACCATGAATTTGTTGTTCATGATATTCGTGTAATTGATGGTAATAATGGATTATTTGTAGCAATGCCAAGTAAACGTACTCCAGATGGAGAGTTCCGTGACATTGCACATCCAATTAATTCTGGTACACGCTCTAAAATTCAAGATGCGGTTTTAACAGAGTATCATCGTTTAGGCGAGTTAGAAGAGGTTGAGTTTGAAGAAGCAGGTGCTTCGTAAAATTCGAATGAAAAGGGCTTTTGACAAAAAGCCTTATAATTTTGTAGCAAACTCCTGTAAGCATTTACAGGGGTTTGTTTTTTTTGTTTTATATTTGGAAACTTCATAATTTATTAACATAAAAAGAAGAAACTACTAATTTTTTCAAAATCATTTTAAATAGTATAGCTTATTTCTTAAAAAAGATACTAAAGAGTAAAACATCTTATAAGAATTATGGTAAAATTTAATAGTTAAAATGTGTTTCTTGAAATATATGATGATTTAGGATAATATCTTTAATGGATAAATAGGTTGCGATGGAGGGTCTATATGTCAAACAGATTTGCAGTGATTCTAGCTGCAGGTAAAGGCACACGTATGAAGTCTAAGCTATACAAAGTGCTGCATCCTGTATGTGGAAAACCTATGGTACAACACGTAGTCGATCAAGTATCTCAATTAGGATTGCAGAAACTTGTAACGGTTGTTGGACATGGTGCTGAAATGGTACAAGAACAGCTAGGGAACGTAAGTGAATTTGCATTACAAGCAGAACAACTTGGTACAGCACATGCTGTAGATCAAGCTGCAAGTGTACTTGCAAATGAAGAAGGAACAACTTTAGTTATTTGTGGTGATACGCCTCTAATAACTGCTGAAACAATGGAAGCATTACTTCAGCAACATAAAGAAGCAGGAGCAATGGCGACGGTGCTAACAGCATACATAGAAGAGCCTGCTGGATATGGCCGTATTGTTCGTAATGAGAATGGTCATGTTGAAAAGATTGTTGAGCATAAAGATGCAAATGAGAAAGAATTAGCTATTAAAGAAATCAATACAGGTACGTATTGTTTTGATAATAAGGCTTTATTTGCTTCACTTTCTAAAGTTTCAAATGATAACGTGCAAGGTGAATATTACCTTCCAGATGTTATTGAGATTTTAAAAAATGAAGGTCATATCGTATCAGCTTATCAAACAGAGCAGTTCGATGAAACGTTAGGTGTTAACGACAGAGTCGCTCTATCGCAAGCGGAAATTATTATGAAAAACCGTATCAACCGAAAGAACATGGTAAATGGTGTTACAATTATTGATCCAAGTAACACTTATATTTCTGCTGATGCAATTATCGGTAGCGATACAGTTCTTCATCCAGGAACAATTATTGAGGGGAACACTGTAATTGGTTCTGATTGTGAAATTGGACCGCATACAGTAATTCGCGATAGTGAAATTGGAGATCGTACGACAATTCGACAATCTACTGTACATGATAGTAAGCTTGGTACAGAAGTATCGGTTGGTCCATTTGCACATATTCGCCCAGATTCAGTTATTGGAGACGAAGTACGCGTTGGAAACTTCGTGGAAATCAAAAAAACTGTCTTTGGTAATAGAAGTAAAGCTTCACACTTGAGTTATATCGGGGATGCACAAGTTGGAGAAGACGTGAATCTTGGTTGTGGTTCAATTACGGTGAACTATGACGGTAAGAATAAATTCAAAACTGTGATTGGTAATGGGGTATTTATTGGATGTAATTCAAACCTTGTTGCTCCAGTAACAGTTGAAGATGGTGCTTATGTGGCGGCAGGCTCTACAATTACAGAGAATGTTCCATCAAAAGCATTATCGGTAGCACGTGCACGTCAAGTTAACAAAGAAGACTATGTTGATCAATTGCTGAATAAGAAAAAATCATAATAATGTGGAGGGTTAATCTAGATGTCGACTCAATATCTAAATTCTAATTTGAAAGTATTCTCTTTAAACTCTAATAAGGAACTTGCTGAGCAGATTGCAAAGCATATTGGAGTAGGACTAGGAAAATGTTCTGTTGATCGTTTTAGTGATGGAGAAGTTCAAATTAACATTGAAGAAAGTATCCGTGGTTGCGATGTATTCATTATTCAATCTACAAGCTTCCCAGTAAACGAACATATCATGGAATTACTTATTATGATCGATGCATTAAAACGTGCATCTGCGAAAACAATTAATATTGTTATTCCTTACTATGGTTATGCGCGTCAAGACCGTAAAGCGCGTTCTCGTGAACCAATTACATCGAAACTTGTAGCAAACTTGCTTGAAACAGCAGGTGCAACTCGTGTAATCACTCTAGATTTACATGCTCCACAAATTCAAGGGTTCTTTGATATCCCAATCGACCACTTAATGGGTGTACCGATTCTTTCTGATTACTTTGAAACAAAAGGTCTTAAAGATATCGTAATCGTGTCTCCTGATCATGGTGGTGTAACTCGTGCGAGAAAAATGGCAGATCGTCTAAAAGCGCCAATCGCTATTATTGATAAGCGTCGTCCTCGCCCGAACGTTTCAGAGGTAATGAACATTATCGGTAATATTGAAGGCAAAACAGCGATTTTAATTGATGACATCATTGATACAGCTGGTACAATTACATTAGCAGCAAACGCTCTTGTTGAGAACGGTGCTTCTGAAGTATATGCTTGCTGTACACACCCAGTATTATCTGGTCCAGCAATTGAGCGTATTCAAAATTCAAACATTAAAGAGTTAGTTGTAACGAACTCTATCGTATTACCAGAAGAGAAGAAAATCGACAAAGTACATGAACTTTCAGTTGCTCCATTAATCGGAGAAGCAATCATTCGTGTATACGAAGAAGAATCTGTGAGTGTATTATTCAATTAATTGGATAGAATGAGACGTAACCAAAATTGGTTACGTCTTTTCGTATCGAAAAAAGAAAGTAGTGGTACAAGAATGAAATTGATAGTAGGACTTGGGAACCCAGGTAGAGAATATGAATTAACAAGGCATAATATTGGATTTATGGCCATTGATGAACTTGCGAAGCGTTGGAACATTTCTTTGAATGAACAAAAATTTAAAGGTGTATTTGGTGCAGGGTTTGTTAATGGAGAAAAGGTAATCTTATTAAAGCCGCTAACATACATGAATTTATCTGGGGAAAGTATTCGTCCACTTATGGATTATTATAAAATTGATGTTGAGGACTTCGTTGTTATGTACGACGATTTAGACATTCCTGTAGGTAAATTGCGTCTTCGCATGAAAGGTAGTGCTGGTGGACATAATGGTGTAAAGTCAACGATTTCGCACTTAGGAACACAAGAATTTCAACGTATCCGTATGGGAATTGATCGCCCGAAAAATGGAATGAAGGTAGTCGATTATGTATTAGGACGCTTTACATCTGAAGAGATTCCGGATGTTAACCATTCTATTGAAAAAGCAGCGGATGCATGTGAAGAGTGGCTAAATAAGCCTTTTCTTCAAATCATGAATACTTTCAATAGTTAAAAATGAGATTGGGAATATTTCTCTTTTGTTTTACCCATACTAGTAGTAATTGAATTTTTAGGAGGCTAGTATGGAAGGGTATTATTATTGCAGACACTGCGGAGGTAATGTAGGCTCCATTAACGCAGAAAAAGTATATAGCGACGTTTTATTTCAACTAACGGAGCAAGAAGTAGTAGAAATGATTCATTTTCATGAGAATGGAAATATATATATAAAAACGATTTGTGAATCGTGTCAAGAAACGCTTGCATCTTATCCTGAGTATTATGAGTATGAAAAATTTCTGCAATAAAATGTTGTCGCTTTGGCATGTCCAAAGCATTTTTCTGTTTTCCTTTTCCAAAATATTTGCATAAAATAGAATGACTTGCTCTTTATGTTGAGAGGAGTTTTAAAAATGATAGGTTTATTAGAGCAATTTTATAAAAATGAAGAGATACAATCGGTTATTAATGGGTTAGAAGATGGGTTAAAAGAACAACTTATATCAGGGATGGCAACGTCTTCTCGTTCATTATTAATGGCGGCTTTATATAAAAAAACAAAAAAATCACAATTAATCGTGACACATAACTTATACCAAGCACAAAAAGTACATGAAGATTTAGTGGCGTTACTTGGTGAAAAAGATGTGTGGTTATATCCAGTGAATGAACTGATAGCATCGGAAATTGGAGTTGCAAGTCCAGAATTGAAGGCGCAACGTATAGAAGTGTTAAATCGCTTGGCTGCGGGAGAGAATGGAATCATTGTAGCGCCAGTGGCAGGATTGCGTAGATTTTTACCAATAAAAGAATTGTGGAAGCAAAAGCAAGTTGAAATCAATCTAGGGCAAGAGATTGATTTAGATGCGCTCTTGCATACTTTACATCATATTGGCTATGAACGTAAGTCGATGGTAGAAGCTCCAGGGGAGTTCAGTTTGCGTGGGGGAATATTAGATATTTATCCTTTAACTGAAGAACTACCATTTCGTATTGAATTCTTTGATACAGAAGTCGATTCTATTCGATTATTTGATGTGGATGAACAGCGTTCTCAAGGTAAAAAAGAAAACGTTAGGTTTGGTCCGGCAACAGAGTTTTTATTTTCACAGGAAGAATTAAAATCAGGAATTCAGCATCTTGAAGAAGGCTTGACTAAGACGATGCAAAAACTTTCTGATGATAAACTAAAGACTAAAGTGCTTGAGACGGTAAGTCATGAAATTGAGATGTTGAAAAACGGGCAAAGTATAGAACAGATGTTTAAATACTTATCTATTTTCTATAAAGAACCTGCTAGTCTGATAGATTATTTACCAGAAGATGGTGTTGTAATTTTAGATGAGATTTCCCGTATTCAAGAAACAGCATCACATCTTGAAACAGAAGAGGCGGAATGGTATATATCACTTCTTGGTGAAGGAACAATTATTCAAGATTTATCTTTCTCTCACCCATTCGAGGGGTTTCTTCATCATAAAAAAAGAAGTTTTGTATATTTAACGTTATTCTTGCGTCATATCGCACACACACATCCGCAAAATATTGTTAATGTAACATGTAAAACAATGCAAGATTTCCATGGACAGATGAATTTGTTAAAAACAGAAATTGATAGATGGAATGAAGGGCATTTTACGACTGTTGTACTCGGAACAGATGATGAACGTGTGAAAAAATTACAACATATTTTAAGTGATTATGATATTGAGGCAGATATTGTAGAAGGTACAGATATTTTATTGCCTGGAAGGTTACAAATTGCTGTAGGTGATTTACATGCAGGATTTGAAATGCCGATGCAAAAGCTTGTTGTCATTACTGAAAAGGAGCTTTTTCATAAGAAAGTTAAAAAATCACAACGTAAACAAAAGCTATCGAATGCTGAACGTATTAAAAGTTATTCGGAATTAAAAGTTGGAGATTATGTAGTTCATGTAAATCATGGTATAGGTAAATTTTTAGGTATTGAGACATTAGAGATTAATGGTGTTCATAAAGATTATTTAAATATTAAATATCAAGGTAATGATAAGCTATACGTTCCAATTGAACAAATTGATCAAGTTCAAAAATATGTAGGATCTGAAGGTAAGGATCCGAAAGTTTACAAATTAGGTGGGAATGATTGGAAAAAGGTTAAAACGAAAGTTGAAAAATCTGTACAAGACATTGCGGATGACCTAATTAAACTATATGCTGAGCGCGAAGCTTCAAAAGGCTATGCATATACGCCAGATACGGCAGAACAACAAGAGTTCGAATCATCTTTCCCATACCAAGAGACAGAGGATCAGTTACGTTCTATTGACGAGATTAAAAAAGATATGGAACGCGGACGCCCGATGGATAGGCTCCTTTGTGGTGATGTAGGGTATGGGAAGACTGAAGTGGCTATTCGTGCGGCATTTAAAGCGATTATGGATGAAAAACAAGTTGCAATTTTAGTACCGACAACGATTCTTGCGCAGCAACACTATGAAACAATTCGAGAGCGTTTTCAAGATTATCCAATCAATATAGGCTTATTAAGTAGATTCCGTACGAGGAAACAACAAAATGAAACAATTAAGGGCTTAAAGGATGGAACAGTAGATATTGTAATCGGAACACATCGTATTTTATCTAAAGATGTTACTTATAAAGATTTAGGGCTTCTTATTATTGATGAAGAACAAAGATTTGGTGTGACACATAAAGAAAAAATTAAACAATTGAAGGCGAATGTTGACGTATTAACATTAACGGCAACTCCGATTCCGCGGACGCTTCATATGTCTATGCTTGGTGTGCGCGACTTATCTGTTATTGAGACACCACCAGAAAATCGTTTCCCAGTCCAAACGTATGTAGTCGAGTATAATCCAGCGTTAATGCGAGAGGCGATAGAGCGAGAGCTTGCAAGAGGTGGTCAAGTTTACTTCCTATATAACCGTGTAGAGGATATTGAAAGAAAAGCAGATGAAATTTCGATGTTAGTTCCAGATGCCCGCGTAACGTACGCACATGGGAAAATGAACGAAAGCGAATTAGAGTCTGTTATGCTATCATTTTTAGAAGGACAGCATGATGTTCTTGTAAGTACAACAATTATTGAGACGGGTGTAGATATTCCGAATGTAAATACGTTAATTGTATTTGATGCAGATCGTATGGGATTATCACAGTTGTATCAGCTTCGTGGGCGTGTTGGACGTTCTAATCGTGTTGCATATGCATACTTTGCATATAAACGTGACAAAGTGCTGTCAGAGGTTGCAGAGAAGCGTCTACAAGCAATTAAAGAGTTCACGGAACTTGGATCTGGTTTCAAAATTGCGATGAGAGATTTATCTATTCGTGGAGCAGGTAATTTGTTAGGGGCAGAACAGCATGGATTTATTGATTCTGTCGGATTTGATCTATATTCTCAAATGTTAAAAGATGCAATTGAACAGCGTAGAGGAACAGATGGGGCTGAAAATATAGTTAATGTTGAAATTGACTTAGAGGTAGATGCATACTTACCAGATGCTTATATTTCAGATAGTAAGCAAAAAATTATGATGTATAAACAATTTAGAGGTGTTTCTGCAATTGAGGATATTGAAGAATTGCAGGAAGAAATGATCGATAGATTTGGCGATTATCCACAAGAAGTTGGTTATTTATTACAAATTGCAAATATTAAAGTGTTGGCAATGAAAGAACAAATTGAATTAATTAAGCAGAATAAATTTGAAGTAACATTCCTGTTTTCTGAACAAGCAAGTCAAAATATTGATGGTGGAAAATTATTCATGCTCGGAAATAGTTTTGGACGTATGATTGGTTTAGGAATGGAAGGATCACAATTGAAAATTGTTATGAAAACAAATGGCTTAGAGACATCGAAGTGGTTAACGATTGCTGAAAATTTATTAAAAGGCTTACCAGATGTAAAAAAAGAAGTAATAAATGCCTAAAATAAGATAAAAAAATACAATTCGACGTGCATAGAAGAACTAATGTGTAAAATACTATATCTAACAGTTGGTGATTTTTACATGAACAGGTAAATTCACCACTTTGATCATCAGTAGAAAGTGAGGCAGCATTAGAATGAAAGCAACTGGAATCGTACGTCGAATTGATGATTTAGGCAGGGTCGTAATCCCGAAGGAAATTCGTAGAACTTTACGTATTCGAGAAGGAGACCCACTAGAAATATTTGTTGATCGCGATGGAGAGGTAATTTTAAAGAAGTATTCTCCAATTAGTGAGCTAGGTGATTTTGCAAAAGAATATGCTGATGCTTTATATGACAGCTTAGGACATAATGTGCTTGTGTGTGATCGAGATTCTATCATCGCAGTATCAGGCGTATCGAAAAAAGAATACTTAAATAAAAGTGTTGGCGATTTAATTGAAAAAACGATGGAAGAACGAAAGTCTGTTATTATGACGGATGAAAGTGATATTTCCATTATTGATGGTGTAACAGAAAAGGTTCATTCTTATACAGTTGGACCAATTGTTGCAAACGGAGATCCGATTGGAGCCGTCATTATTTTTTCAAAAGAAGCTATTATAAGCGAGATCGAGCATAAAGCGGTTAATACTGCTGCCAGTTTCTTAGCGAAACAAATGGAACAGTAAGGGTATATTGATTTTAGAAGTAGCAATCTTTCCTAATTATGATCTTTCTTTTTGAGAAATCAATTATTTGGAGATATATGTATATTGAATGAAGGTAGCACTTTGCTACCTTTTTTCGTTGAATATTTTTAACGTGTAGGAACTCATTATTACCCGTGTTGGGAAGGGAGTTTGTTCTTTTCTTTATGATATAATACGAGAGGTGAGAATAGAAAAAGGAGTTTTCTTGTATGGAAGCGAAGAAGTATCAAGCCTTTTGGCGTGGGGCTATTATATTAACGATTGCAAGTTTCGTTACAAAAGTATTAAGCGCTTTTTACCGTATTCCATATCAAAATATAGCGGGGGATATTGGGTTTTATATTTACCAACAAATTTACCCGTTTTATGGATTTTGTTTAATTTTAGCTACTTATGGATTTCCTGTTATCATTTCGAAAATGGTTGCAGAACGATTAGAGCGGGGAAAACAAAAAGAAGCAGAAGAAATTATTTGTGTATCTTTTTGGTTCTTATTAGGAATTGGTTTTATAGGCTTCTTTACATTGTTTTTTGGGGCCGAAACAATTGCGGTAGCTATGGGCGATATACACTTAGATAAGTTACTACGTGTTATTTCATTTTCATTCTTATTGATGCCATTTTTGTCTGTAGCAAGAGGGTATTTTCAAGGATTTAATAATATGATGCCAACGGCTGTTTCGCAAGTAATAGAACAAACAATTCGAGTTTCTATTATTGTATTTTTATCGCTATTCCTAATTGCTCACGGATTTGATTTATATACAGTTGGTGCAGGGGCTATGTTAGGCTCAATTGCGGGTGGTCTTATTGGGATTATTGTACTTATATTGTATATGCGTCAAGATTTTCGTTCTATATTCTTCAAAAGTGCAGCGAGAATTAAGGGTAAAAGGAAGATAGTTAAAATCCTTTTTTGGCAGGGGTTAGCGATTTGTGTTAGTAATTTAGTGCTTATTTTTATACAGATGGCTGATTCAGTGTCCTTTTACAGCTTACTTATTGGTGTGGGAGAACAGGCTGAAAATGCAAAGTTATTAAAGGGTGTTTATGATAGAAGTATTCCGCTAATGCAATTAGGTACTGTTGTGACGACTTCTTTCTCGTTGTCACTTATTCCGATTATTACAGCGGCGAAGGAAAGAGGAGATCTTTCCTTTATTCAAGAAAAGGTAAAGTTAGCAGTGAAAATAACATGTGTTATTGGACTTGCAGCAGCTATTGGACTAACTTGTATTATTCAACCTACGAATATTATGTTGTTTGAAAACAGTGATGGATCAGATGTTTTATCTATTTTATCGTTATCTATTTTATTTAGTTCATTGTCAATTACGACAGCTTCTATTTTACAAGGATTGGGGCAAACGTTTAAGCCAGCATTATTTGTTGTATTTGGAGGTTGCTTGAAGTTAGCGTTAAATTATATATTCATGCCTTATTTTGGTGTGAAAGGTGCAGCCTTTGCGACTTTATGTGCGTTAATTATAATCTCTGGACTAAATACTTTGTTGCTTACGAGAGCTGTATCAGGGTCACTTATCAATAAGCGAAATATGTTAGGGATAGTAATTAGTGGTATCTGTATGGGATTTGTATTAATGATATTCACACGTGTGTTACAGATGTCTGGATTAGTAATTGATACGGAACATAGAGGAAGCGCGACACTTGAAGCGTTGTTAGGTGTAGCCATTGGCGGATTGACATATATGTTTTTTATTTTGAAATTACGTGTATTTACAAAAAAAGAATTAGGAACCGTTATGAAACAAGAGAAAAAAGAAGGTTCATTGAAGAAGAGTGGATAGAGGTGACTGGTTGTGAGTGGAATCATTACTATTTTAGGTTTAGGAGCTGGTGAATTAGATCAGCTAACGATGGGTGTATATCGAAAAATAAAAGAAGCAGACCATCTGTTTGTTAGAACGAAAGAACATCCAGTTATAGAAGAATTGGAGAAAGAAGGCGTACAATATACGTCTTTTGATGCTGTATATGAAGCACATGATACGTTTGAAATTGTATATGAAACAATTGCGAATAAATTGCTAGAACAAGCTGAAGGTACAGAAATTATCTATGCTGTTCCCGGGCATCCACTTGTAGCAGAAAGAACAGTTCAGCTACTGTTGGAAAAAGGAGAAGTTTCAAATGTTGAAGTGCGAATTGAGGGTGGACAAAGTTTCCTTGATCCTATGTTTGCAAGTCTAAAGATTGATCCGATTGAAGGATTCCAATTACTTGATGCTACATCATTTGAAAGAGGGCAATTAGAACTGCGTCAACATTTAATCTTTTGCCAAGTATATGATGCATTCGTTGCATCTGATGTGAAATTAACATTAATGGAGATGTTACCAGATGATTATGAAGTGTATATCGTAACAGCTGCAGGAACTTCATTTGAACAAGTAAAGAAGGTACCGTTGTACATGTTAGATCATGAAACGGAATTGAATAATTTAACGAGTGTGTACGTGCCGCCAGTTCAGGAGCGTGCGTCCTTGTATCAACAGTTTGATGTTCTTAGAGAAATTATTGCGGAACTTCGTGGTCCAAATGGTTGTCCGTGGGATAAAAAGCAAACACATCAATCATTAAAGAAATATTTAATTGAGGAAGCTTATGAAGTGTTGGAAGCAATCGATGAAGAGGATGATGATCACTTAGTAGAAGAATTAGGTGATATATTATTACAAGTTATGCTTCATGCTCAAATCGGAGAAGATGAAGGTTGGTTCTCTATAGATGATATCATTCGAACTCTATCTGAAAAAATGGTTCGTCGCCATCCGCATGTGTTTGGAAATACGGATGTAAACAGCGCTGATGAAGTGATTGCAAATTGGGAAGAAATTAAAAAACAAGAAAAAGGATTCGTGAAAGAATCTGTTTTAAATGGTGTTCCCAAAAGTTTGCCGCAGTTACTACGCGCCTATGAAATTCAGAAGAAAGCTGG
This sequence comes from Bacillus sp. B2-WWTP-C-10-Post-4, assembly GCF_009183805.1. Taxonomy (NCBI): domain Bacteria; kingdom Bacillati; phylum Bacillota; class Bacilli; order Caryophanales; family Bacillaceae; genus Bacillus; species Bacillus sp. B2-WWTP-C-10-Post-4. Next base: position 27,816 of record NZ_WEII01000031.1, read on the forward strand.
TAAGGTTGGATTTGATTGGGTTGATGTGCAACCGATGATAGAGAAAGCTTTGGAAGAATGGCAAGAGTTCCAACAAGAGGTTACAAATATGGATGAGAAAAAGATGCTGGGTGAGTTTGGTGATTTACTATTTGCATTTGTTAATATAGCTCGTCATTACAAAATAGATCCAGAAGAGGCGTTACGTTCAACTAATGAGAAATTTACTGGTCGTTTTTTATACATGGAGGCAAAAGTAGCTGAAATGAATAAAGAGATGAAAGATTTATCATTAGAACAGTTAGATGTTTTATGGGAAGAAGCGAAACAGACAGAGCGTTAATAGGGGGATTTGATATGCGTCTAGATAAGTTTTTAAAAGTATCACGTTTAATTAAAAGAAGAACATTAGCGAAAGAAGTAGCTGATCAAGGAAGAATATCTATTAATGGTCAAGTGGCAAAAGCAAGTTCTGATGTGAAAGTAGCTGACGAATTAACAATTCGTTTTGGTCAAAAAATAGTGACTGTGAAAATAAATGAATTAAAAGAAACAACTAAAAAAGAAGATGCAGCAAATATGTATAGCTTAGTTCGTGAAGAAAAAGTAAAAGCGGAAGAAGGCTTGTTCTAAAATCATTTATCCCCTCATACATTACTATTAGCTAGTAAAAACCTATGGGGGGATTTACGTGAATAATGGTTACTCACCTACGTCTTCTAATCAACAAAATGTTTCTGTAGAGCATGACATTATTATGCGTGGCAGGCGTATAATTGATATTACCGGTGTGAAGCAGGTAGAGAGTTTTGATAGCGAAGAGTTTTTACTAGAGACCGTAATGGGTTTTTTAACAATTCGTGGTCAAAATTTACAAATGAAAAATTTAGATGTGGAAAAAGGTATTGTGTCGATTAAAGGGAAAGTTAATGAGATGCTGTATATTGATGAAAATCAAGGGGAAAAAACTAAAGGTTTCTTTAGTAAGTTGTTTAAATGAGCTTAACAATTCAGTTGTATACAATGCTTTCAATGATTGGAATGGGTGCTTGGATTGGAGCGTCTTTAGATACATATCAACGTTTTTTAAAGCGCCAAGAACGTAAACGTTGGCTTGTATTTATACATGATATATTATTTTGGATTGTCCAAGCATTATCCGTCTTTTATGTATTGCTTCTCGTAAATGAAGCTGAGCTACGTATATATGTGTTTTTGGCATTATTATGTGGTTTTGCGGCATATCAAAGCTTACTGAAGGCACTATACATGAAGCTGTTAAATTTTCTCATCTATATTTTTATGCAAACAACATATTTTTTTGTTCGAATTATACAGCTACTCATGATAAAACCTGTTATTATTATAGCGCAGCTATTTATTGCATTTATATTATTCTTATTTCGTATACTGCTTTCAATTGGACATGTGTTATGGAAAATGGTGATTTGGATATTACTTTTCATATGGAAAGTTTTTTTCTGGCCTGTTCGATTTATTGCTTCGCTCATATGGAAACTTCTCCCTAATCGTGTTAAACTTTTTATAGTGAAACATATAGGGTTCCTGCAATATATAGCAAAATTGAAGGAACATATCTTCCAACTATGGGAGCATATAAAAAAGAAGTTAGGGGGACCTCGGAAATGAGGGAACTGAGACAAAGAACAATCGAAAAACAGAGTCCAAATCCTGTTAAAGAGCATATAATACAAACGGATGAGAACAGGAAGCGACTTTATCGCCGTTTAGCGGTTTTTCTTGTCTTTACTTTTACAATTATTGCGAGTATTGGTGTAACGTTTTATCAACAAAACAGTTCCATTAAAGCAAAAGAAGCAAAAGTTAAGGACATGAAAAAAGAACTGGATTCATTAACGAATAAAGAAAAAAGTCTAAAAGACGAAGTTCAAAAGTTAAATGATGAAGAGTACGTATTAAAGATTGCTAGAAGGGATTATTTCTTCTCTGGTAAAGGGGAGATAATTTTTCCTGTTTCTAAGTAGAGTATGTCTTATTGACACTATATTTTAGGATTATATATAATAAAGTAAAATTTGACTTTTTAACCACTAAGGAGGAGCATTTTTTTTATGTCAATCGAGGTAGGCAGCAAGTTACAGGGTAAAGTAACAGGTATTACAAATTTTGGGGCTTTTGTGGAGCTGCCAGAGGGCTTAACGGGTCTTGTTCATATTAGTGAAGTTGCTGATAACTATGTAAAAGATATTAACGATCACTTAAAAGTGGGCGACCAAGTAGAAGTAAAAGTTATTAATGTTGAAAAAGACGGAAAGATTGGTTTATCTATCAAAAAAGCGAAAGAACGTGAAAAAACAGAAGGAGATCGTCCACGCGGTGAATACCAACGCGGTGGTGATCAACAACGTTCTGGACGTCCACAACGTAATAATCGCTCTTTCAACAGAGATAATCGCGGTGGCGGTAACGACCGAGCTCCGAAAGAAACATTTGAGCAAAAGATGGCACGCTTCTTAAAAGATAGCGAAGATCGTTTAACTTCTTTAAAGCGTAACACAGAGTCTAAACGTGGTGGCCGTGGCGCGCGTCGCGGATAATAAGGACGTTTAGTTTTTAACATATAGAGAGGTACCCAGAGTGATGGCTCAGGGTGCTTTTTTATATGTTAAAAATATTTTTAAAAAAGTTTTTGAGATGTGTTGACTTTAATTAGTATCTGATGTAAGATACTAATTGTCCGTTAAATAAGACGACATGGCGGTGTAGCTCAGCTGGCTAGAGCGTACGGTTCATACCCGTGAGGTCGGGGGTTCGATCCCCTCCGCCGCTATATTTAATTTAACGGCCCGTTGGTCAAGTGGTTAAGACACCGCCCTTTCACGGCGGTAACACGGGTTCGAATCCCGTACGGGTCATCTAAAAAGATCATGCAAATTTGCATGATCTTTTTTTGTTAAATAAATTAAGATATACAACACTTCTACAAAATCACCCTATATTTTCTGAATATTTAATTAAAATCTCAAAAATAACTTACATACCGTGTATATCTGTAGAGTTATTTCGAATAAAAAGTCGAACGATTATAAAAGTGAAAACTGTTGTTTTGACAAAAAAACCAACAATCATCTTTTATAATGACAGTAATTAAACTATGCAGGTGGTGTTAAAAATATGCCTAAAGCAGGAAGGAATACTATGAATACAAGTGCATTGGCAATGAATGAGAGTCAGCTTGGAGGAATAAAGTGGACGAGTAAGTTGCGAATGAAATTTGAGCAAGTTTTCTTTAGATGGGGATTTATTATTGTTGTTATTGGTTTTCTTTTGGGACGAGCATATATATTAACAAATATTTTACCGTTTGCACTGCCATTTTTTGCTGCTGTTTATGTTATGAAGCGGGATAAGATGCCGCTAGCATTTTTAGCTCTAATGGGAGGAGCTCTTTCGGTATCGATAGATAATTTGTTTTTTACCTTTGCATCTATCTTTACCTTCTTCATTTATAATATCTTCTTTAGTCGATTTACACGTAAAACTGTTGGACTTGTTCCATTTCAAGTATTTATCTCCGCATTAACCGCACACTTAGTTGTTGTATATTTTGCGCAACAAACTGTCACCATGTACGATTTACTCGTTAGTACCATTGAGGCTGGGCTTAGTTTCGTATTAACTATGATATTTTTACAAAGCGTCCCGCTTTTAGTGGAAAGGAAAGGAAAACAACAGGCATTAGAGACGGAAGAAATTGTTTGTTTGATTATATTACTAGCATCTGTTTTAACGGGTACAACAGATTGGTTTGTATATGATGCTTCTATTCAACATATTTTTACAAGGTATTTAGTGCTAGTATTTGCATTTATTGCAGGTGCTGCCACAGGATCCACAGTAGGGGTTGTAACAGGACTAATATTAAGTTTAGCAAATGTGTCTAGCTTGTCTCAGCTTAGCCTTCTTGCTTTCTCTGGATTGCTTGGTGGATTGTTAAAAGAAGGGAAGCGTTTAGGTGTTAGTTTAGGTTTATTAATTGGGACAAGCTTAATTACATTATATGTGGACAAACAGACAAATATTGTAACAACTTTAATTGAGTCAGGTGTAGCGATTGTTATCTTCTTATTAACACCGAAGCTTGTTTTGGATCGTATTGCTAAATTTATGCCAGGTACACAAGAGCATTCGCAAGATCAACAACAATATTTAAGAAGGATGCGTGATGTTACGGCAAATAAAATCAACCAATTTGCAAATGTATTTGCTGCTTTATCTAATAGCTTTTCTGTATATGGGTATGTAGAGGAAGAAGATAAAGAGACAGAAGCAGATTTGTTTTTGAGTACAATTACTGCGAAAACATGTCAAACATGCTTTAAAAAGGATCAATGCTGGGTAGTGAATTTTGATAAAACGTACGATTATATGAAACAAATAATGAATGAAACGGAAGAAGGAACCCTGCAACATAATCGTAAATTAGTTCGTGAGTGGGACAAGCATTGTGTGAGAGGGAAAAAAGTGACGGATTTAGTAGCGGGTGAATTAGATCACTTCTATGAGGGACAAAAATTACGAAAACAAATGAAGGAAAATCGTAGAATAGTAGCGGAGCAACTATTAGGTGTATCAAAGGTTATGGAGGATTTTGCTAAGGAGATACAACGAGAGCGTGAAAATCATCAAGTGCAGGAAGAACAGATTATGCAAGCATTCCGTGATTTTGGTGTCGAAGTAGAGCATGTTGATATTTATTGTTTAGATAGAGGAAGTATTGATATTGAAATGTTAATTCCAGTTGCATCTAATGAACATGGTGAATGTGAAAAGTTAGTTGCACCGATGCTTTCGGATATCCTTAAAGAAAATATTGTCGTTAAACATGAAGAAAAGTCTTCTTATCCAAATGGCCATAGTTTAATATCATTTGGTTCGGCGAAGACGTATTCTCTTGATACAGGATTGGCTACAGCTGCAAAAGGCGGTGGATTTGTTTCGGGTGACTCTTATGCGATGATGGATTTAAGTGTTGGTAAATATGCACTTGCAATTAGTGATGGTATGGGGAATGGGCAAAGGGCTCATATGGAAAGTAAGGAAACGGTGAAATTATTACAAAAAATACTCCAATCGGGCATTGATGAAGAAATAGCAATTAAGTCTATCAATTCAATTCTTTCTTTGAGAACGACAGAAGAGATGTTTACGACGTTAGATTTAGCTATGGTAGATTTGCGGGATGCGAGTGCAAGGTTTTTAAAGATTGGATCGACGCCGAGTTTTGTTAAACGCGCAAATAATATTTTGAAAATTGAAGCAAGTAATTTGCCGATGGGAATCATTGAAGATGTTGAAGTTGATGTGGTGGGTGAACAATTAAAAACGGGCGATATTCTTATTATGATGAGCGATGGGATTTTTGAAGGAGCACAGCATGTGGAGAATCATGAATTGTGGATGAAACGAAAAATTAAAGAATTGCAAACCGAAGACCCGCAAGAAATAGCTGATATCATTATGGAAGAAGTGATTCGCTCTTGTGATGGTTATATAAATGATGATATGACTATTGTAGTGGCAAAAGTGAAGAAAAATATGCCGAAGTGGGCTACGATTCCGATTGTAGGAATGCAGGCGCAGTAAAATGTAAGTGGAATGTTTATCTATAATTTGATTTTAAAAACCTAGGTGAATACCTAGGTTTTTTTGTGGAAAAAGGTAATGTTATTAATTTTGTGAATATACACGGAGGATGTAAGATAAAAATGTAATTTTTGTATATCTTTTTTTTGCACAATGTTTGTAAAAGTTGTACCATTGTAGACAAGGCAACTAACGTTGCTGTTCTTGTTTAATGAAAGGTGATTACGAAGTTGAAAGATACATTTGTTGAAAAAGTAGATGACTTTGTAAAGCAGCATGATGTATTAAAGAATGATTCAACAATTGTTGTGGGAGTTTCTGGTGGTCCTGACTCGTTAGCGCTTTTATATTATTTATTAGAAAAAAGAGCGGAAAAACAGTTAAAAATTGTAGTAGCTCATGTGGATCATATGTTTAGAGGTGATGAATCTCATGAGGATTTACGGTTTGTGCAGGGCCTTTGTGAAGAACTGGGAATTATTTGTGAAACGATAAGGATTAATGTATCACAATATCAACAGCAATACGGAATGAATGCACAGGTTGCTGCTAGAGAATGCAGATATGCATTTTTGGAAAGAATAATGAAGAAATATGATGCAAGATATGTTGCTCTTGGACATCATGGAGATGATCAAGTCGAGACAATTTTAATGCGTCTTGTAAGAGGGAGTACTCCGAAAGGATATGCAGGAATTGCAGTGAAGCGTCCTTTTCATAATGGGTATTTAATTAGGCCGTTACTTGGGGTAACGAAGGAAGAAATTGTTGATTACTGTAATAAGCTAAATTTAATGCCACGTATAGATCCGAGTAATAAAAAGGAAGTATATACAAGGAATCGATTACGTAAATATGTCCTTCCTCATTTGAAAGAAGAAAATCCACAAGTGCATGAGAAATTCCAAAAATTTAGCGTGCAGATGCAAGAGGATGAGGCTTATTTGCAGGAATTAGCTTTTGAGAAAATGAATAAAGTAATTACAAAAAAAAGTGATAAACAAATTAGCTTATCAATTCCTGCCTTTGAATCCATGTCTATGCCTTTACAAAGAAGAGGGATTCAACTAATATTAAACTATCTTTATGAATATAAGATTCCATCTTCTCTTTCTTCCATACATATTGACAAGGTGATTGAGTTTTTTAAGCGGACACAACCTTCAGGTTCACTTGATTTTCCAGGTGATTTGAAAATTGTTCGTACATACGAGGAGTGTAGCTTTAGATTTAAACAAGAAATTGTTTCTCCTTTTTTACAAGATTTATCAGTACCCGGGACCATTACGCTATTGAACGGGGATGAATTTGTAACAGAGGTGAGCGAAGATATACCAAGTAACATGAATGAAACAGTATTTGTTGCTAAGTATAATGATATATCATATCCACTTCGTATTCGTTCTAGGGAAAATGGAGATCGCATGTCAATACAAGGTATGAATGGCACGAAAAAGATAAAAGCTATTTTTATCGAAGCAAAAGTACCGAAAGAAAAAAGAGAAGAATGGCCGGTCGTTTGTGATGCAAGTGGGACCATTATTTGGATACCCTTGTTGAAGCGATCTGCATTTGCAATTTCGAAAGAGATGGCAAAGAAGGATAAATATATGATTATTCACTACAAAAGCAAGGAGTCTTCCGGGAGGATAATGAAATGATGAATCAAGATATCGAAAAAGTATTAATTTCTGAAGAGCAAATACAAGAAAAGGTGCGCGAACTAGGTGCAATTGTTGCAGAGGATTATAAAAACACAGTACCTCTTGCAATTGGTGTATTAAAAGGCGCAATGCCATTCATGGCAGATTTATTAAAGAGAACAGATACATATCTTGAAATGGATTTTATGGCTGTATCTAGTTACGGTCACTCTACAGTTTCAACAGGCGAAGTGAAAATTTTAAAAGATCTTGATACTTCTGTAGAAGGTCGCGATATTTTAATCGTCGAAGATATTATTGATAGTGGTCTTACACTAAGCTACTTAGTAGACTTATTCAAATATCGTAAAGCGAAGTCTGTAAAAATTGTTACATTATTAGATAAGCCAACAGGCCGTAAGGTTGATCTGAAAGCGGATTATGTTGGATTTACTGTTCCACATGAATTTGTAGTAGGATATGGATTAGATTATAAAGAGCAGTACCGTAATCTTCCTTATGTAGGCGTATTAAAACCAAGCGTTTACTCAAATTAATTAAATATAGGCTTCACAATTGTATAGGAAAGTTTTTCTATGTTACGATTTACTATAGTGTTTATGCCGTGAGAGGAGGTTAGGAATGAATCGTATCTTCCGTAATACCATCTTTTATTTACTGATATTCTTAGTAGTAATTGGAATCGTGAGCTATTTTAATGGTTCGACACAAAAAACGACATCAGTTAGCTACGACAAATTCATTACTAAACTAGAAAGCGGTGAAGTGCGTAATGTGCAACTTCAACCGAAAAATGGTGTATTTGAGGTAAAAGGACAATTTAATAACTCTAGCCAAGGAGAACAATTTGTTACTTATGCACCAAATACTGAGGAATTACAAAAGAAAATTAATGATAAAGCGAAAGGTGCCGAAGTTAAGTATCAACCAGCAGAAGAAACAAGTGCTTGGGTAACATTCTTTACTTCAATCATTCCATTTGTCATCATCTTCATTTTATTCTTCTTCTTATTAAACCAAGCTCAAGGCGGCGGTAGCCGTGTTATGAACTTCGGGAAAAGTAAGGCGAAGTTATATAATGATGAAAAGAAAAAAGTTCGTTTCAGAGATGTTGCTGGTGCGGATGAAGAGAAACAAGAACTTGTTGAGGTAGTTGAATTCTTGAAAGACCCTCGTAAGTTCTCTGAAGTTGGTGCTCGTATTCCAAAGGGTGTCCTATTAGTTGGACCTCCAGGTACAGGTAAAACTTTATTAGCACGTGCTGTTGCAGGTGAGGCTGGCGTTCCATTCTTCTCTATCAGTGGTTCTGACTTCGTAGAGATGTTTGTCGGTGTCGGTGCATCACGTGTACGTGATTTATTTGAAAATGCAAAGAAAAATGCTCCTTGTATCATTTTCATTGATGAAATTGATGCAGTAGGGCGTCAACGTGGCGCAGGTCTTGGTGGTGGCCATGATGAGCGTGAGCAAACGTTGAACCAATTACTTGTTGAAATGGATGGATTCGGTGCAAACGAAGGTATTATTATCATCGCTGCGACAAACCGTCCTGATATTCTTGATCCAGCATTATTACGTCCAGGTCGTTTTGACCGTCAAATTACAGTAGATCGTCCAGATGTAAATGGCCGTGAAGCTGTACTGAAGGTGCATGCTCGTAATAAACCGCTTGATGAGAATATCAACTTAAGAGCAATTGCAACTCGTACGCCAGGATTCTCTGGTGCTGATCTTGAAAACTTATTAAACGAAGCTGCTTTAGTAGCTGCGCGTCAAGATAAGAAGAAAATTGATATGAGTGACATTGATGAAGCAACGGATCGCGTTATTGCAGGTCCGGCTAAGAAAAGTCGTGTTATCTCTGAAAAAGAACGTAATATCGTTGCTTTCCATGAAGCGGGTCATACTGTAATTGGTGTTGTTCTTGATGAAGCTGATGTCGTTCATAAAGTAACAATTGTCCCTCGTGGTCAAGCTGGTGGATATGCAGTAATGCTTCCGAAAGAAGATCGTTACTTCATGACAAAGCCAGAGTTACTTGATAAAATCACTGGTTTACTTGGTGGTCGAGTAGCTGAGGAGATTGTATTTGGTGAAGTGAGTACAGGTGCTCACAACGACTTCCAACGTGCGACGGGCATTGCAAGACGTATGGTTACAGAATTCGGTATGAGTGATAAGCTTGGACCAATGCAATTTGGTAGTTCGCAAGGTGGTCAAGTGTTCTTAGGAAGAGACTTCCATTCAGAGCAAAACTACAGTGATGCAATTGCACACGATATCGATGTAGAAATGCAAACGATTATGAAAGAATGTTATGCTCGTGCAAAAGACATTCTTACTGAAAATCGTGATAAGCTAGATCTTATTGCAAAAACGTTACTTGAAGTAGAAACGTTAGATGCTGAGCAAATCAATCATTTATGTGATTACGGCAGATTGCCAGAACGTCCAACATCTTCAGATGATGTGAAAGTAAACATCAACATGAAGAAAGACGATGAAGATAAAGAAGATAAGTAAGAAACGAAGGAGTGACTATCGTCACTCCTTTTTTGTTTGTAAAAACCTTTGTTAATTACTATTGAGAACTTAGTGGATAAAGTAATTTAAGTAAAACTAGTATTAAAAATTGAAATAGAGAGCAATCTTTTTGTAAAATGATGAGGATAGGAAAGCTGATTATATAAGTATGTGTGATATGATGTTTTTATAAGTTTTATACATACTGCACAAATATAGATTAAATAAGATAAGTGGTGAGAATATGATTTTTGTATTGGATGTAGGGAACACAAATGCTGTACTAGGTGTGTTTGAAGAGGGGGAACTTCGTCAGCATTGGCGCATGGAAACAGATCGTCATAAGACAGAAGATGAATATGGAATGCTTGTAAAGCAATTGCTTGAGCATGAAGGTCTTTCGTTTGAAGATGTGAAAGGTATTATTGTGTCTTCAGTCGTACCACCAATTATGTTTGCTTTAGAGCGCATGTGTGAAAAATATTTTAAAATTAAACCGCTTGTAGTAGGGCCTGGGATAAAAACAGGGCTAAATATTAAATATGAAAATCCGCGTGAAGTAGGCGCAGACCGAATTGTAAATGCAGTAGCAGGAATCCACCTATATGGAAGTCCGCTTATTATTGTTGATTTTGGTACGGCTACTACATATTGTTATATTAACGAAGAAAAGCATTATATGGGTGGAGTTATTACGCCAGGAATTATGATTTCAGCAGAGGCTTTATATAGCAGAGCAGCAAAACTTCCTCGTATCGAAATTACAAAACCAAGCAGTGTAGTTGGGAAAAATACAGTAAGTGCGATGCAATCGGGTATTCTTTATGGTTATGTTGGACAAGTGGAAGGTATTGTTAAGCGTATGAAAGAAGAAGCTAGACAAGAACCTAAAGTTATTGCAACAGGTGGATTAGCAAAATTAATTTCCGAAGAATCGAATGTAATTGATATTGTAGATCCATTTTTAACGTTAAAAGGTTTATACATGTTATATGAACGTAATGCAAATTTACAGCATGAGAAAGGTGAATAAATACGTATGAAAGATTATTTAGTAAAAGCGTTAGCGTTTGATGGAGAAGTGCGTGCGTATAGTGTACGTACAACAAATACAGTAAGTGAGGCGCAAAGACGTCATGATACATGGAGAACAGCTTCAGCAGCACTAGGGCGTTCTTTAACTGCGGGTACAATGATGGGCGCAATGTTAAAAGGTGAGCAAAAGTTAACGATTAAGGTAGAAGGTAACGGTCCGATTGGTCCTATCTTAGTAGATGCTCATGCAAATGGAGATGTACGTGGTTATGTAACGAATCCGCATGTTGATTTTGAAGGAACAGAACAAGGGAAGTTACGTGTATATCAAGCGGTAGGTACAGAGGGGTTTGTAACTGTAATTAAAGATATTGGAATGCGTGAACCGTTTATTGGTCAATCTCCAATCGTTTCAGGAGAATTAGGAGAAGACTTTACGTATTATTTTGCAGTTTCTGAACAAACGCCTTCTTCTGTAGGTGTTGGTGTTCTTGTAAATGGAGATGATAGCATATTAGCGGCAGGTGGATTCATCCTTCAAATTATGCCGGGTGCGCAAGATGAAACGATTTCATTTATTGAAGACCGTTTACAAAAAATTCCCCCTGTATCAACGTTGATTGAACAAGGCCTTTCTCCGGAAGAGCTACTATATGCAGTTCTTGGAGAAGATAAAGTAAAAGTATTAGAAACGATGGATGTTCAATTTAATTGCACATGCTCACGCGAGCGTATTGAGAGTGTATTAATTAGTTTAGGTAAAACAGAGTTAGAGCAAGTTCGTGAAGAAGAGGAAGAGACAGAAGTGCACTGTCATTTCTGTAATGAACGATACAAGTTCTCTAAAGAAGATATTACAAATTTAATCGAGAATTTGTAATAAGGGAATTAAGAGGAGCAATCCTCCAAATGAATTGACAAACAGGGAATTTTCTGACAAAATCTAAATATAGATAAAACCAATAAAAATACTCGGTGTTAGGAGTGACAGGAATGCGAGTGGCACAATCAGTTTCAGAATTAATCGGGAAAACGCCGATCGTCAAGTTGAACCGCATCGTAGAATCAGACAGCGCAGATATATACTTAAAATTAGAATTTATGAATCCGGGGAGTAGCGTTAAAGATCGTATCGCATTAGCTATGATTGAAGATGCTGAAAAAAATGGATTATTAAAAGAAGGCGATACAATCATTGAGCCGACAAGTGGTAACACAGGAATTGGTTTAGCGATGGTAGCGGCTGCTAAAGGATATAATGCAATCTTAGTAATGCCAGAAACAATGAGTATTGAGCGTCGTAATTTATTACGTGCTTACGGTGCGGAATTAGTATTGACTCCAGGGCCTGAAGGAATGGGTGGAGCAATTCGTAAAGCGACTGAATTAGCAAAAGAGCATGGCTACTTTATACCACAACAGTTCAAAAACCAATCGAATCCAGAAATTCACCGTTTAACAACAGGTCCAGAAATTATTGAACAAATGGGCGACCAATTAGATGCGTTTATTGCAGGTATTGGTACAGGTGGAACGATTACTGGTGCGGGTGAAGTACTGAAGGAAGCGTATAAAGATATTAAAATTTATGCAGTAGAACCTGCAGATTCACCAGTATTATCTGGTGGGAAACCAGGTCCACATAAAATCCAAGGAATTGGGGCGGGATTTATTCCGGAGACGTTGGATGTAGAAGTATATGATGAAATTATTCAAGTGAAAACAGAGCAAGCATTTGAATATGCGAGAAGAGTGGCTAAAGAGGAAGGTATTTTAGTTGGTATCTCTTCAGGTGCAGTTATTTATGCAGCAACAGAAGTTGCGAAAAAGTTAGGTAAAGGGAAAAAGGTACTTGTTATTATCCCGAGTAACGGTGAACGTTATTTAAGTACACCACTTTATCAATTTGAATCATAATTAAACGCGATTGAAAAAGCATCCTTGAAAAAGGGTGCTTTTTCTTTTGGGATTGGAAATAGGAAAAGAGTGAATGACTAGAAAACTTCATGTAAAATAAGAGGTAGTATAATTAAATTATTTTCACTAGCCTTCGAGTATAATCAATCTCTATATAAATAACTTATGTAGTTTGAGCTGGTTAATCTAAGAGGGTGGGATAAAAGAAGACGGGGTGTTGATATGCAACGAAGAAAATCTTTAGCGCTTTCTATTCCATATCAGTTAGATTTCTTTAAGCAATATAAATTTCTTTCTCAGGGTAAATTGCAACATATTTTGTTAGAAAGCGGCCGTGGCGGTCGTTATAACATTGTAGGGCTGAACCCAGTAGCGGTAATCCAAGGGAAGGATGAAACGTTACATATAAGTGAAAGTGGTAAGGAAACAATAAAACGAGGGAATCCGTTAGATTTAATGCAAGAATATATGGAACAATGGAAGACGGACTATAACCCAGAGTATCCGCCTTTTCAAGGTGGTGCAATTGGCTATTTCAGTTATGACTGTATCCGTTATATTGAAAAGCTACCTTCTCTTGCGGAAGATGATATTAATATACCTGACATCTTCTTTTTATTATTTGATGACGTATTTGTCTATGATCAAAAAGAACAAGTGTTATGGGTTATTACGCATTATGTAGATAAATATGAAGAGGCAAAAGAACGGCTAAATGAGTGGAAGAGTCTTTGGATGACAGAAGCGCCTGAAGTGACTGTGCCCTTTGAAAGTCCTGAAAAGAAAAGTGAAGCAGTTGCTTTTACTGAAGCTGGCTTTATGAAGGCAGTTGAATGTATTCAAGAATATATTGGGGCGGGTGATGTGTTCCAAGTAAACTTGTCGACGAGACAAGAAAGAACGTTACAGACACACCCACTAGAAATTTATACAAGTCTTCGTGAAATTAATCCATCTCCATATATGGGTTACCTGGAGCTTGGGGATTTTCAAATTGTTAGTGGATCGCCAGAGTTGTTAATTAAGAAACAAGGAACTGAAGTAAGTACAAGACCAATTGCTGGAACGAGATCTAGAGGCGCGGATGAGCAAGAGGATGAAGAATTAGCAAGAGAATTAATTGAAAACGAAAAAGAAAGAGCAGAGCATGTAATGCTTGTGGATTTAGAAAGAAATGATTTAGGACGTGTTTGTAAATATGGCACTGTAGAAGTAGATGAATTTATGGTAATTGAGAAATACTCACATGTTATGCATATTGTTTCTAATGTGCGTGGTGAGGTGGAAGAAGATAAAGATGCTTTTGATTTAGTGAAGGCTGTATTCCCTGGGGGAACAATTACTGGTGCCCCGAAAATACGTACGATGGAAATTATTGAGGAATTAGAACCTGTTCGAAGAGGGATTTATACAGGTTCAATCGGTTGGATTGGTTATTCTGGAGATACAGAATTGAATATTGTAATTAGAACACTTCTTGCTAAAGATGGAAAGGCTCATGTACAAGCAGGGGCGGGAATTGTAATTGATTCAAATCCAGAAAATGAATATAAAGAGTCGTTAAAAAAGGCGATTGCTTTATGGCGTGCAAAAGAACGTAGCGAAGAAACGGTTAGGTGAGAGAAATGATATTAATGATTGATAATTATGATTCTTTTACATTTAATTTAGTGCAGTTTCTTGGAGAACTTGGACAAGAGCTCGTTGTTAAACGTAACGATGAAGTGACCATTTCAGATATTGAGAATATGAAACCAGATTTTCTAATGATTTCTCCAGGTCCATGTAGTCCTAATGAAGCGGGGATTAGTATGGAAGTTATTAAATACTTTGCTGGAAAGATTCCGATTTTTGGAGTTTGTCTAGGGCATCAATCCATTGCACAAGTGTTTGGTGGAGAGGTTGTCCGTGCAGAACGATTAATGCATGGGAAAACGTCGCTTATGCATCATGATGGAAAGACGATTTTTTCGGATATTCCTAATCCGTTTACTGCGACGCGCTATCATTCCCTTATTGTTAAGAAAGAGACGTTACCCGATTGCTTAGAGGTAACATCTTGGACAGAGGAAGGAGAAATTATGGCACTTCGTCATAAGACATTGCCGATAGAGGGTGTGCAATTCCATCCGGAATCTATTATGACTTCTCATGGGAAAGAGTTGTTACAGAATTTCATTTGTAAATACAGTCCAAGTGCAACGTTATGTTAATTTACGTAAATGGTCAGTATGTAGAAGCAAGTGAAGCGAAAATTTCTCCTTATGATCATGGTTATTTATATGGTCTTGGAGTTTTTGAAACGTTTCGTATTTATAATGGTCATCCTTTCTTATTGGATGATCATTATGACCGTTTAATAGAAGCGCTGGATACATTGCAAATTAAATGGACAATGACAAAAAATGACGTGATGCTTATTTTGAAAGATTTACTCGCTAAGAATGAATTGAAGCATGCATATGTACGTTTTAATGTATCAGCGGGTATAGATGAAATAGGATTACAAACGGAAATGTATGAAGAGCCTTCGGTTATTGTTTTTATAAAATCTTTAACAGCTCCAGGAGATGTAGTGGAAAAAGAAGGTGTTATTCTAAAACAAGTGCGAAATACACCGGAAGGACCATTTCGCCTGAAGTCTCATCATTATTTAAATAATATTTTAGGGAAGCGTGAAATTGGAAATGTTGTGAGTAAGGAAGGTATTTTTCTTACTGAAGCAGGTTATGTTGCAGAGGGTATTGTTTCCAATCTATTTTTTGTGAAAGGTGATGTTTTATATACACCTTCGTTAGAGACAGGGATTTTAAATGGTATCACTCGTGCGTTTATTATAAAGAGTGCTGAAGAATTAAATATAGAAGTAAAGGAAGGTTTCTTTACAAAAGATGAGCTACTTTCAGCGGATGAAGTCTTCGTAACAAACTCCATTCAAGAAATTGTTCCGCTTTATCGTATAGAAGCGCAGGATTTCCCGGGTAAAGTAGGAGTGGTTACAAAAAGTTTAATGTACCTTTATGGAATGCAAAGAGAGAAATTATGGAGCAGAAATGAATTACGAAGAGGAGATGTGTAGTTTGAAGTGGGATTATGATTTACGCTGCGGCGAATATACATTGAATTTAAATGAAAAGACATTAATTATGGGGATTTTAAATGTAACACCAGATTCGTTTTCTGATGGTGGGAGTTACAACGAGGTAGATGCTGCGGTGCGTCACGCAAAAGAAATGCAAGGTGAAGGTGCTCATATTATTGATATTGGTGGCGAATCTACTCGCCCGGGTTTTGCTAAAGTATCAGTAGAAGAAGAAATAAAGCGAGTTGTCCCGATGATTCAAGCAGTTTCAAAAGAAGTAAAATTGCCTATATCTATCGATACATATAAAGCTGAAGTTGCAAAGCAAGCAATTGATGCTGGTGCTCATATTATTAATGATATTTGGGGAGCGAAGGCGGAGCCGAAAATTGCTGAAGTCGCAGCTCATTACGATGTACCCATCATTTTAATGCATAACCGCGATAACATGAATTATCGTAATTTAATGGCGGATATGATTGCTGATTTGTATGACAGTATTAAAATTGCTAAAAATGCTGGTGTGCGAGATGAGAATATTATTTTAGATCCAGGTATCGGTTTTGCTAAAACACCTGAGCAGAACTTAGAGGCGATGCGTAATTTAGAACAGTTAAATGTGCTAGGTTATCCGGTTCTCTTAGGTACTTCGAGAAAGTCCTTTATTGGGCACGTATTAGATTTGCCAGTAGAGGAACGCCTTGAGGGAACGGGAGCTACTGTTTGTCTTGGTATTGAAAAGGGCTGTGAGTTTGTTCGTGTCCATGATGTGAAAGAAATGGCGCGTATGGCTAAAATGATGGATGCGATGATTGGTAAGGGGGTAAGGTAATTGGATAAAATTTATATCCATGATATGGAGTTTTATGGTTATCATGGCGTGTTCCCAGAGGAGAATAAATTAGGTCAGAGATTTAAAGTTGACTTAACGGTGGAGTTGGATTTAAAGCGTGCAGGGGAAAGTGATGACTTAGAGCATTCGGCCAATTATGGAGAGCTTTTCGAATTATGTAGAAAAGTTGTTGAGGATAGAAAGTATAAGCTTGTGGAGAGTATCGCTGAAAATATTGCTGCAGATATATTAAAACAATATGAAAGTATTTCGCGCTGTACAATTAAGGTAATTAAGCCGGATCCACCGATACCGGGTCATTATCGTGCTGTAGCAGTAGAAATTACGAGAGAACGTCCATGAACAATATAGCTTACATTGCATTAGGGTCAAATATTGGAGAGCGTTATACGTATCTAACCGAAGCGATTCAGTTTTTAAATAAAAATCCTTATATTCAGGTTGATGATATTTCATCTGTATATGAAACTGAGCCAGTTGGCTATACTGACCAAAGTTGCTTTTTAAATTTAGTTATAAAAATTTCTACCAATTTATCACCACAAGAATTATTGAAAGTAACACAAAAAGTAGAAAATGACCTAGGAAGAAAAAGGGAAATTAGGTGGGGGCCGAGGACTATCGACCTTGACATTTTACTTTATAATCAAGAGAATATTGAAGCAGAGAATCTTATTGTTCCGCATCCGCGGATGTTTGAAAGAGCTTTTGTTATCGTTCCGTTGTTAGAAATTAATCAAGACATAAAACAAAACATTTCATGTTCACAAGTAGAAGAAATGAAAAGGCGAGAGGGAGTAACGGTATGGAAGCAGAAAAATGGGGAAGACGCATTCGTGCTTTTCGAAAGCTAAAAGGTTACACACAAGAAGGTTTTGCTAAAGCACTAGGGGTATCTGTATCTGTTTTAGGTGAGGTTGAGAGAGGGAATAGATCGCCTTCTCAAGATTTTGTAGTAGAAGTTGCTAAGGCATTAAATGTTTCGATAGAGGAATTAATGCCAAAGTGATTGTACAGGAAGGAGTAGATTGATTGTTAAAGATTGCAAATATCGAGATGAAAAATCCGGTTGTACTAGCACCGATGGCGGGAGTGTGTAACTCTGCATTCCGTTTAACAGTAAAAGAATTTGGTGCCGGCTTAGTTTGTGCTGAAATGGTAAGTGATAAGGCAATATTGCTTAATAATAAAAGAACATTAGATATGTTATATATCGACGAGAGAGAAAAGCCATTAAGTTTACAAATTTTTGGTGGAGAGAAAGAAACTCTTGTAGATGCTGCGAAATATGTAGATAAATATACAACAGCAGACATAATTGATATTAATATGGGTTGTCCAGTGCCGAAAATCGTTAAATGTGATGCTGGGGCAAGGTGGCTTTTAGACCCGAATAAAATATATGAAATGGTAGCAGCGGTTGTAGATGCTGTTGAAAAGCCGGTTACAGTTAAAATGCGTATCGGTTGGGATGAAGAACATATTTTCGCAATAGAAAATGCTAGGGCTGTTGAGCGTGCTGGTGGCCAAGCTGTGGCGGTTCACGGACGTACACGAGTGCAAATGTATGAAGGAAAAGCGGATTGGGATATTATTAAACAAGTAAAACAATCTGTAAATATCCCGGTTATCGGAAATGGTGATGTCGCAACGCCGCAAGATGCAAAGCGTATGCTTGATGAAATTGGTGTAGATGGTGTTATGATTGGTCGTGCTGCTCTTGGAGATCCGTGGATGATTTATCGTACGGTAAAGTATTTGGAGACAGGTGAATTAATGCCGGAACCAACAGTGCGCGAGAAAATTGATGTATGTATGTTGCATCTAGATCGTCTTATCAACTTAAAGAATGAAAGTGTCGCTGTAAGAGAGATGAGAAAACATGCAGCTTGGTATTTAAAAGGTGTTCGTGGTAATGCGAGTGTACGTAATGGTATTAATGCTTGTAACACACGGGAAGACCTTGCGAATGTGTTAGGTACATTTGTAGAAGAAGTGGAAGCGAAACAACAAACAATTTACGTTGGTTAATAATGGACATAGGAGATTGACATTCTTCTATACACTTCCTATAATTACGTGAAAGAAAGAAGAGCTGCCAGTTAGTTGCTGGCAGTTTTTCTAGTTGAGTAGAAAATGCTATACTGTATATATTGTAAAATTAAATAGAGCTGGAGTGATATCAATATCATGGATAACATGAACCACGAAGAATTAAACGACCAATTGATTGTTCGTCGTGAAAAGCTACATAATTTACGTGAACAAGGAATTGACCCGTTCGGTAAAAGATTTGAACGCACAAATTCAACAACTGACTTAGTGAGTCTATATGGAGAGTTCTCTAAAGAGGAATTAGAGGAGAAGGAAATCGCTGTTTCTATCGCTGGTCGTATTATGACAAAACGCGGAAAAGGGAAAGCTGGATTTGCACATGTTCAAGATTTACATGGACAAGTTCAAATTTATGTTCGTAAAGATGCTGTTGGAGATGACGAGTACGAATTATTTAAAACAGCAGATTTAGGTGATTTAGTAGGTATTGAAGGTAAAGTGTTCAAAACAAACGTTGGAGAACTTTCAGTAAAAGCAACAGGCTTTACGCTATTAACGAAATCTCTTCGTCCATTACCAGATAAATACCATGGATTAAAAGATGTTGAACAACGCTACCGTCAACGTTACTTAGACTTAATTACAAGTATGGAAAGTCGTGAAACGTTCGTTACTCGTAGTAAAATCATTCGTGAGATGAGAAGATACCTAGATGACAACGGTTATCTTGAAGTGGAAACACCTATGATGCATGCAATTGCAGGTGGAGCTTCTGCGCGTCCTTTCACTACACACCATAATGCGTTAGATATGGAATTATATATGCGTATCGCAATTGAGCTACATTTAAAGCGTCTTATTGTGGGTGGTTTAGAAAAAGTATATGAGATTGGCCGTGTATTCCGTAATGAGGGTGTATCAACTCGTCATAACCCTGAGTTTACGATGATTGAATTATATGAAGCATACGCTGATTATAAAGATATTATGAAGTTAACAGAAGATATGGTTGCTCATATCGCGAAAAAAGTACTGGGTACAACAACAATCCAGTATGGTGATTATGAAATTAATCTAGAACCAGAATGGACACGTCTTCATATGGTAGATGCGATTAAGCAATACTCTGGAGCTGATTTCTGGAATCCGATGAGTGTAGAAGAAGCGCGTGAACTTGCAAAAGAACATAATATAGAAATTAAAGATACAATGGAAGTTGGTCATATTATAAATGAATTCTTCGAACAAAAAGTAGAAGATAAATTAATCCAACCAACATTTATTTACGGTCATCCGGTAGAAATCTCGCCGCTTGCGAAAAAGAATGATGAAGATCCAAGATTTACAGATCGTTTCGAATTATTTATCGTTGCGCGTGAACATGCAAATGCATTCACTGAGTTAAATGATCCAATCGATCAAAAAGAACGTTTTGAAGCGCAATTAAAAGAGCGCGAACAAGGTAATGACGAAGCTCACATGATGGATGACGATTATATTGAAGCTCTTGAGTACGGTATGCCTCCTACGGGTGGATTAGGAATCGGTATTGATCGTCTAGTTATGTTATTAACAAATGCACCATCTATTCGTGATGTATTATTATTCCCTGCTATGCGCCATAAACAAGACTAAGCTTTGGAGATTTCTCCAAAGCTTTTTTTATTTGAGCATGAGTTGCGTGGGTATAGTAAATCTTGATAGTGCGAGAAATTATATTTATATAGAAGAAATGTGCTGTTTTTATACTTTTTTACTAAGTTAAAAATTTTATTAGAAAAACTATTGCATTTTAATAATCAAACTGGTATATTTATATTCGTTGCCACGAAAGGTAACAAACAAAACAAACGAAAAACAACTTATTGAAAAAAGTTGTTGACGAAAATATAACGAAATGTTATATTGATAAAGTCGCTTCTGAGCGACAAAGTAGTTCTTTGAAAACTGAACGAAACAAACAACGTGAAACGTCAATTTTTATTTTAGATGCTAGACAAACTAACTTTATTGGAGAGTTTGATCCTGGCTCAGGATGAACGCTGGCGGCGTGCCTA
>NZ_WEII01000032.1:0-48509 GCF_009183805.1 Bacillus sp. B2-WWTP-C-10-Post-4
GAATTATATAATGTATTGCAAATAGAAATAATAGAAGTAATGCGGAAAGGCGGTGGGGGGAAATGAAATATCCAGACCATTTAGTAAAACAAGTGCAAGAGCGCAGTGCTCCTTATCAACTAGAAGGTTTTTTAAGTGGACAAGGTCCTGAAAATCCCAAATTTATGTTGTTAGGAGAAGCACCTGGTGAAACAGAAATTCATAATGGGATTCCGTTTAGCGGGAGGGCGGGAAAACAATTAATGGATTTTTTAGAGCGTATTGATGTTACAAGGGAAGAAGTATATATTACGAGCGCTGTTCGAAGTAGACCTTATAAATGGCGAGAGAAAAAAGAAAGAAATGGTGAAATCATACAAAAAAAGTATAATAGAACGCCAAATCAGGGAGAAATAGTTGCCCATGCGCCTTTGTTAGATTATGAATTAGAGAAAATACATCCGAAGCTTATCGTCACGCTTGGAAATATCGGTCTTCAACGTTTAACAGGAAAAAATAAAAAAATCACAGATGTACACGGGCAATTATTAAAACAGCCCATTCAAAAATTAAAGGATATGCAAAGTGCAGAGTTTACATGGTCAGAGAAAGAATATCATGTTTTTCCGACTTTTCATCCAGCTTCCATTTTTTATAATCGGAGTTTATTGGAGCTTATTCATGAGGATTTTGAGAAGCTTAAAAGACTTGTAATAAAAAACTAGAAAAGCTAAGGCGCTTTTCTAGTTACATTTAATTATGTAAAGGGTTTTTATTTTCATCTAACGTAAATCCTTCACCAACTACATCATGTACATCACTTACAGCGACAAAAGCATGAGGATCTACAGAAGTAATGATATTCTTTAATTTCACGATTTCATTTTTAGCAACAACGCAATACAATACGTTACGTTCCACTTTTGTATACGATCCAACAGCTTTTAAAAAGGTTGCTCCGCGCTCCATTTCAGATAAAATTTTGGCAGCAATTTCATCGTTTTTCTCTGAGATAATAGTCGCTCCTTTGGCAGCATAAGCTCCTTCTTGCATAAAATCAATGACTTTAGCACCGATAAAAACAGCAACTAGCGTATACATGCCCTCGCGGTATGATAAATAGGTAAGAATAGAGACTACGATAACGACAGCATCAAACATAAACATTGTTTTCCCCATACTCCAGCCAACATATTTGTGAGCTAGTCGTGCGATAATATCTACACCGCCAGTAGTCCCGCCATATTTAAATATTATTCCAAGGCCGATACCGATAAATGCCCCGGCGAATAAAGCTGCGAGTGTCATATCATTTTGCAAGTTTAAATGTAAGTTGAGTACTTCGTAACGCTGGAAAATCCATAGAAATAAAGATACGCTAAAGGTGCCAATTAATGTATATAAAAATGTTGTTCTGCCAAGTAACCTCCAACCAATAAAAAATATAGGGATATTTAAAATTAAGTTTGAGTAGGAAGGATCAAACTTAAATAAAAAATACACTAATAGTGTAATACCAGTAAACCCACCCTCTGCAAGGTGGTTTTCAATATTGATATTGACAATACCGAAAGAAAATATAGCGGAACCGATTAAAATAAAAATAATATTTCGCATCTTCAATTTTGATGTCATATAGAAATCCCCCTAATTATGTAATGATTGCATTGCTCCGCTGAAACAGTAAAACATAATAATAAGTAATTTCTAGTTGCTAGTGAAAATAGTAAGAACTTGATTGATGTGGGCTGATCTTTTGTGAAAAGCACAAAAGAAGGTTTCACTTTATCCCGCTCTAACGGCTGATAGGAGATGAAGCAAAGAAGAGGGGCAAACCAGCCGTAGGAACCCGATTAGTTCAACTAATCTTTTGCAAAAAAACGCAAAAGAAGTTTCACTTTATTATAGTCTATCCAAAAATGGGTCGCAAATAGGTGTTTGACGGGGAATAATATTTGTCAAATCGCGATGAATTGGCTAACATGAAAGAGGAAGGATTAGAGGTGAATAGTATGGAAGCAAAAACGATGAAAGATATGCAGAAAGAAGTAGATGCATATATTGGTCAGTTTAAAGAAGGTTATTTCAGTCCGCTTGCAATGATGGCTCGTTTAACGGAAGAAATGGGAGAGCTTGCAAGAGAGGTAAATCATTATTATGGTGAGAAACCGAAGAAAACAACTGAAAAAGAAAGAAGTATTGAAGAAGAGCTTGGAGATGTATTATTTGTTATGATTTGTATGGCAAATAGTTTAAATATTGATTTAGAGACAGCACATAACATTGTAATGAATAAATTTAATACACGTGATAAAGATCGCTGGACACGTATTGATGAGGGAGAGAAAGAATAATGAAAGAAATTAAAGTAATTATCGCCGGACCAAGAGGACGTATGGGACATGAAGCAGTTCTTCTTATGGAAAGAACGGAACATTTTAATTTAGTAGCAGCAGTGGATTATAAGCATGGTGGTGAGAAGATTTCTGATTTACCTGGCATGCCAGCATTACATGCACCGATTTACGCTGATTTACATACTTGTTTAGATGAAGTAGAAGCAGATGTGTTGTTAGATTTAACAACACCAGAAGTGGGGAAACAACACGTTACACTTGCAGTTGAGCGTGGACTTCGTTCGGTTATTGGTACAACTGGATTTACAGAAGAAGAATTGGCACGTTTAACAGAGAATGCAAAAGAAAAAGCAGTAGGAACAATTATTGCTCCAAACTTTGCAATTGGTGCAGTTCTTATGATGAAATTCTCACAAATGGCAGCGAAATATTTCCAAGATGTTGAGGTAATTGAATTACATCATGATCAAAAATTAGACGCACCATCTGGTACAGCTGTAAAAACGGTAGAGTTAATTCGTCAAAATCGTGAATCAAAGCAGCAAGGTCATCCAAAAGAAGTAGAGCAACTAGCAGGTGCACGTGGTGCAAATGTAGACGGTATTCACATTCATAGTGTACGTTTGCCAGGGCTTATTGCACACCAAGAAGTAATGTTCGGTGGAGATGGACAAATGTTAACAGTTCGTCATGATTCATTCAATCGTGCATCATTTATGTCAGGTGTAAAACTATCAATTGAGACAGTAATGAACCTTGATCATCTTGTGTACGGTTTAGAAAATATTATCGACTAAAGGGGAGACAACGGATGAAAATTGCCTTAATCGCACATGACAAAAAGAAAAATGATATGGTTTCGTTTGCATACGCATATAAACCAATTTTTGAACAACATGAATTATTTGCAACAGGAACGACAGGGCTTCGTATTATGGAAGCGACTGGATTAGTTGTAACAAGATATCAATCTGGCCCTCTTGGTGGAGATCAAGAAATTGGTGCAATGATTGCAAAGAACGACTTAGATATGGTGATTTTCTTCCGCGATCCATTAACAGCACAGCCGCATGAACCGGATGTGAATGCATTGCTTCGTTTATGTGATGTATATGCGATTCCACTTGCAACGAATATGGCAAGTGCTGAAATGTTAATGCACGCATTAGAGCGAGGAGATTTAGATTATCGTAAGTTAAGAAAATGAGGGGAACAATTATGAGTGGATTACATATATTAGCGTTTGGTGCTCATGCCGATGATGTTGAAATCGGCATGGCTGGTACCATCGCTAAATATACAAAGCAAGGGTATGAAGTAGGTATTTGTGATTTAACAGAAGCTGATCTTTCTTCAAATGGAACGATAGAGTTGAGAAAAGAAGAAGCGAAGGTTGCAGCTCGTATAATGGGAGTAAAAACGAGGCTGAATTTAGCGATGCCAGACCGTGGTTTGTATATGAAAGAAGAGTATATACGTGAAATTGTCAAGGTGATCCGTACATATAAACCAAAACTAGTTTTTGCACCGTACTATGAAGATCGCCATCCAGATCATGCAAATTGTGCAAAGCTTGTGGAAGAGGCTATTTTTTCAGCAGGAATCCGTAAATATATGCCGGAACTTTCACCACATCGTGTGGAGTCTTTTTATAATTATATGATTAATGGTTTTCATAAACCGAATTTTTGTATAGATATAAGTGAGTACCTCTCTATAAAGGTGGAAGCATTAGAAGCGTATGAAAGTCAGTTTTCAACAGGGAGCGATGGTGTTAAGACACCGTTAACAGAAGGTTACGTTGAAACTGTAATCGCTCGTGAGAAGATGTTTGGAAAAGAAGTTGGAGTCTTGTATGCCGAGGGATTTATGAGTAAGAAACCGGTTTTATTACATGCTGATTTATTAGGGGGATGTAAATGAAATTAAAAATAGGTATTACATGTTATCCTTCTGTAGGTGGTTCTGGAGTTGTTGGAACAGAATTAGGAAAGCAATTGGCGGAACGTGGGCATGAAATTCACTTTATTACATCGGGTTTACCATTCCGGTTAAATAAAGTATATCCAAACATTTATTTTCATGAAGTGACGGTAAATCAATACTCTGTATTTCAATATCCACCATACGATTTAGCGTTAGCAAGTAAAATGGCCGAGGTTGCACAAAGAGAAAACTTAGACATTTTACATGTGCATTACGCAATACCACATGCAATTTGTGCATATTTAGCAAAACAAATGATCGGAGAGCGTATTAAAATTGTTACAACCTTACATGGAACAGATATTACTGTGTTAGGTTCCGACCCTTCGTTAAATAATTTAATTCGTTTTGGTATTGAGCAATCAGATGTTGTCACTGCTGTCTCGCATTCATTAATTAACGAAACACATGAGCTTGTAAAACCAAGTAAAGAAATTCAAACGGTATATAACTTTATAGACGAACGTGTATATTTCAAGCGTAATATGTCTCAATTAAAGAAAGAATACGGTATAAGTGAGAGTGAAAAAGTACTTATTCATATTTCGAATTTCCGTAAAGTGAAACGTGTGCAGGATGTTGTTCAGGCATTTGCTAAAATTGTTAAAGAAGTAGATGCGAAGTTGCTTCTTGTTGGAGACGGACCAGAATTCTGTACGATTTTACAGATAGTGAAGAATTTACATATTGAAGATCGCGTTTTATTCCTAGGGAAGCAAGATAATGTTGCAGAACTACTTGCGATGAGTGATTTAATGTTGCTTCTATCAGAGAAGGAAAGTTTTGGTCTTGTTTTATTAGAAGCAATGGCGTGTGGTGTACCTTGTATCGGAACGCGGGTTGGAGGTATTCCAGAGGTTATTCAACACGGGGAAACAGGATATTTATGTGAAGTTGGCGATACAACAGGAGTGGCAAATCAAGCTATTCAGCTATTAAAGGACGAGGAACTTCACCGTAATATGGGAGAACGAGCAAGAGAAAGTGTTTATGAGCAATTTCGCTCAGAAAAAATTGTTTCACAATATGAAACGATTTACTATGACGTACTAAGGGATGACAAAAATGGAAAGATTTAAAAAAGCTAGTTCTATTATTGAGACATTAAAGCAACAAGGACATGAGGCTTACTTTGTTGGTGGGAGCGTACGAGATCTTATTATCGATAGGCCGATTGGAGATATTGATATTGCGACATCTGCTCTACCAGAAGAAGTGATGGCTATATTCCCAAGAAATGTTCCTGTTGGTCTTGAGCATGGAACTGTAATTGTTGTAGAAAATGGTGAGCCTTATGAGGTAACTACTTTTCGAACAGAAAGCGAATATGAAGATTTTCGAAGACCTAGTAGTGTTCAATTTGTTCGTTCATTAGAAGAGGATTTAAAACGTCGTGATTTCACGATGAATGCAATTGCTATGACAGAAGAAGGCAAAATGGTTGATTTATTTGCTGGACAGGAAGCCATTCAACAGAGAAAAATTGTGACAGTTGGAAATGCTGCGGATCGTTTTCAAGAAGATGCCCTGCGAATGATGCGTGGTATTCGGTTTGTAAGCACGTTAGGTTTTTCATTAGAAATGAAAACGAAGCAAGCGATTGAAACGCATGGGCATTTGCTAGAACATATAGCAATTGAGCGTATTACAGTAGAGTTTGAGAAACTGTTAACTGGTACATATTGTGTGAAAGGTCTCAAAGAATTAGTAGAGACGAAGCTATTTTCTCATTTGCCATATTTACAAATGTCAGAAGAGAGACTGTTAAAAGCTACGCAGTATAAATGGGATTCTTTCGAAACGGATATTGAGGCGTGGGCATTTTTCTTATATTGTATCGGAGAAGAACATCCATCTGTCTTTTTACGTCAATGGAAGTTTTCGAATAAAAAAATAAAAGATATTGTTGCAGTTTTATTGGCAATTCGTACTAGAAAGGAGAAGGATTGGGATACAGTCCTTCTTTATAAAACGGGAATTCATATCGCTGAAATGGCAGAGAGAGTACATGAAGCGATGATTGAAAGCTATGACCCTACATCTGTTGAACGAGTACAATTAATGTTTCATGCATTGCCAATCCAGGAACGTCAAGAAATGAATGTGACTGGTAATGATTTATTAAACTGGGCAAACAAAAAGCCTGGTCCGTGGGTTGCTGAAATGCTTCAGAAAATCGAAGAAGCAATCGTACAAGGAAACGTAGTTAATGAGAAAGAGCGTATAAGGGAGTGGCTGCAAGGATGCAATCTACTATAAGAAAGCAGTTATTGCAAGTTTTTTCTGAAGCGGATGGCGAGTTTGTATCCGGCCAAACAATTAGTGATAAACTTGGTTGTTCAAGAACTGCTGTGTGGAAACATATGGAGGATCTCCGGAGTGAGGGATATGAACTTGAAGCTGTGCGCCGATTAGGTTACCGAATTGCAAGTAAGCCAGACAAAGTGACTGCTAATGAAATTCAGTTAGGGCTACAAACGAAGCGGATTGGTAGAACAGTGTATTTTGAAGAAACTGTTGAATCAACGCAGCACATTGCAGCAAAACTTGCTTATGAAGGTGCAGAAGAAGGAACTGTCGTTGTAGCAGAAGAACAAACAGCGGGAAGAGGTCGTTTAAGCAGAAAATGGCATTCACCAAAAGGAACAGGGATTTGGATGAGTATTATTTTACGCCCGTCAATCCCAGTTCATCATGCACCGCAACTTACTTTGTTAGCGGCTGTTAGTGTTGCACAGGCAATTGAAAAATGTACAGGTGTAAACGTAGGAATAAAATGGCCAAATGATATTTTAATTCAAGGTAAAAAGGCTGTAGGTATATTAACAGAAATGCAAGCGGATCCTGATAAAATTAATGCTGTCATTATGGGCATCGGTATTAATGCGAATCAAAAGCAAGAACATTTTGATGAAGAAATTCAGCACATCGCTACTTCATTAGCGATTGAATCAGGTAAGCCGATTGTTCGTGCAGAACTTATGCAACAAATCTATTTACAACTAGAAAAATTATATGAAGAATATTTACAAAATGGTTTCTCTGTCATTAAAATTCTTTGGGAAAGTTACGCTGTGAGCATCGGGAAAGAAATTACCGCTCGAACGATGAGAGAGACAATTACGGGGTTAGCAAAAGGAATCACAGAGGATGGTGTATTACTTCTGGAGGATCATGAGGGGAAAGTACATCATATTCATTCTGCAGATATCGAAATTAAGTAAAAGAAGTTCCTCTTTTGGAACTTCTTTTTATTTCAATAGTTTTGAGTTGAATTTGTAACATGATAATAAATTCTTTTCATATTTAAAGTTCATTTCAAAATAGCTTCCGTCGAGTTGACCTGGCATGTTATTTGACGATTACTTTGCCTGTCATTCCTTTAAGAAGATGGTATCGACATATTAATTCATATGTACCAGTATTTTTAGGTTTCACGGTAATATTCTTTTCTTTTCCTGACTGGACTACGACGTCAATACCGAGTTTTTTCACTGTAAAGGTGTGCTCGTTTTTACCTTTATTTTTCAATAGTAATGTTGTTGATCCTTCAAGCGGAATCGTGATGACATTTGGATTAAAGTAATCATCATTTAGTTCAACCTCAATCACTTTCGTTAAATCGGTGGGTTGTGTTACGACATGAACTGAGGCAAATACTTGGGAGGATCCTAAAGACATCCACCATACAATCATTACAAGCAAACTGCTGAATCGAAATAACCACCTGTTCATAGACATCTGCAATTCTCCTTTGTTAAGTACTTTCCTCAATTAACCTGCATCATTAGTTTAAGAGTTATACTATATAGTTAAATTGATTACAGAAAAAATTAACTTGGACTTTTTTAACATGCGTTGAAAAAACATGTATCTTTTCAGGATTGAATTATCCATAAAAACTGTATAGCATATATACTCTCTTGTTAAATTTCATATACCGTAATAAGAATAAAAAATTATTTTTTCGGAAAAATGTAGTAATTCCTTTTTGTAGTTTGCTATAATTAGTTCGAATGTGGGCAGTATCAGAGCGAACTGCACCATGATTCGAAGTCATACGAAAAATAATAACTTGGATTCTGCCTTGATCCAATAACGGACTGGGACAGAGGGATGAATAATGCCGACTAACACACAACCCTTCTGCCCTTTTATGGCCAGAGGGGTTTTTTTATATGATTTCGGCCATCTCCTCTCTCCTGCATAAAGGAGGAGTAGTTTTTGAAAACAAAAACAGATTTTTTGAAGATGAAAGAGCAAGGTGAGCCGATTACAATGCTAACGGCGTATGATTATCCATCTGCTAAATTAGCAGAAGAAGCTAAAGTTGATATGATTCTAGTTGGAGATTCTCTTGGAATGGTTGTACTCGGATACGATTCAACAGTACCTGTAACAGTAGAGGATATGATTCATCATACGAAAGCTGTACGCCGCGGAGCGAAAGAGACGTTTATTGTAACTGATATGCCATTTATGTCGTATCACGTATCATTACAAGAAACGATGGTGAATGCACGCCGCATCGTTCAAGAGAGCGGGGCACACGCACTGAAGGTAGAAGGTGCTGGAGAAGTTATATCGACGATTCAATATTTGACGAACGCAGGAATTCCTGTTGTAGCGCATTTAGGTTTAACCCCTCAATCTGTAGGAGTGTTGGGTGGATATAAAGTGCAAGGAAAAGATGCGGAGAGTGCAAAAAAATTAATAGAAGATGCAAAGAAATGTGAAGAAGCTGGTGCAATAGCGCTTGTGTTAGAATGTGTACCAATGCAGTTAGCAGAACTTATTTCAGAGCAACTAACAATACCGACAATTGGGATTGGTGCAGGACAAAAAGTAGATGGGCAAGTGCTTGTTTATCATGATCTTATCTCATACGGCGTAAATCGTGTTCCGAAATTTGTGAAGCAATATACGTCTGTTCAAGAGGAGATTGTGCGTGGGATTTCACAATATGTTACTGAAGTAAAGACAAGGCAATTTCCTGAAGAAAAACATTCGTTCACAATGAAAGAGGAAGAATGCTTAGCGTTATACGGAGGAAAACAATAATGAAAATCGTAACTACAGTGCAAGAGATGCAGCAAATTACGAGCGAACTTCGTGCAAGTGGAAAGAGTATTGGTTTTGTTCCAACAATGGGTTATTTACATGAAGGCCATGCTACTTTATTACGTAAGGCAAGAGAAGAAAATGAAATTGTAGTTTTAAGTGTATTTGTAAACCCACTACAATTTGGCCCAAATGAAGATTTAGATCGATATCCTCGTGATATTGATAGAGATGAAAATGTAGCAAAAGAAAACGGTGTAGATTATTTATTTTATCCGAGTGTAGAAGAAATGTATCCAGCAGAACAAACAACAACGGTAGAAGTTGTGAAGCGCACGGACGTATTATGCGGTCAACAAAGACCTGGTCATTTTGCTGGTGTTGCAACTGTACTAATGAAACTATTTAATATTACGCTGCCAAAGCGTGCTTATTTCGGTATGAAAGATGCTCAACAAGTTGCAGTAATTGAAGGGTTTGTAACTGATTTCAATATTCCAGTTACAATCGTACCAGTTGATATTGTAAGGGAAGAAGATGGTTTAGCGAAAAGTTCTCGTAACGTGTACCTATCACAAGATGAACGTGAAGAAGCTCTTCATTTATACCGCAGCCTATGTATAGCGAAAGAAAGAATTGAGGCAGGTGAACGTAATCCCGAAATCATTACAAATCTTGTGAAAGAGTATATTGAGACGCATACGAAAGGCACTGTAGATTATGCAGATTTATATGCATATCCGTCATTAACAATGGTAGAGAAAGTCAAAGGAAGAATCATTTTAGCTATTGCAGTTAAGTTTGAAAATGTAAGATTAATTGACAATATAACATTAACAGTTAAATAAGGGGGAGCATCTATGTTTCGCACAATGATGAGAGCAAAGTTACATCGTGCAACTGTAACGGAGGCAAATTTAAATTATGTAGGTAGTATTACAATTGATGAAGACTTAATGGATGCAGTAAATATTGTAGAAAACGAAAAAGTCCAAATTGTAAATAATAATAATGGTGCTCGCTTAGAGACATACGTTATTAAAGGGGAACGCGGTAGTGGTGTTGTTTGTTTAAACGGTGCTGCGGCAAGGCTTGTACAACCAGGGGACAAAGTAATTATTATTTGTTATGGGCTAGTTACGGAAGAAGAGATTCATAAACAAGAACCAAAAATTGCAGTATTAGACGATAATAATCAAATTATTGAAATGTTAGGTGCTGAAAAAGCGGGTACGATATTATAAGTAGAAAGGCTATCTCCATTGCGGAGATAGCTTTTTTGTGCATCTTTTCATTAAGATGAGATAAAACGTGGTATAGTAACATTATATAAATTATTGTTGTTTGAAAGGTAAGAAATTGAGGTGTTACATATATGAGTAAGCGTTATGTCGTTGTTGATTTAGAGACGACAGGGAACTCCTGGAAAGATGGGAAGGATAAAATTACCCAAATTGCAGCTGTTGTAGTAGAAGATGGAGAGATATTGGAGATTTTTTCGTCTTTTGTTAACCCAAAGAGAGAGATCCCACCATTTATTACAGAATTAACAGGGATTGATGAAAGTCTTGTAAAACAAGCCCCGTTATTTCAAGATGTAGCCCCGATGATTGTTGAGCTATTACAAGGTGCGGCTTTCGTTGCGCATAATGTTCACTTTGATTGGAATTTTTTAAATGAAGAATTAAGGCAAGCTGGATATACAGAAATACATTGTCCGAAAATCGACACGGTTGAATTGGCTCAAATTCTTTTGCCGACAGCCGATAGTTATAAATTACGTGATTTAGCTAAGAAGCATGAACTAGAGCACGATCAACCACATCGTGCGGATAGTGATGCTCTTGCAACAGCGGAATTATTTTTACAATTTTTAAATGAAATTGAAAAGTTACCACTTGTCACGTTGCAATCGCTTTATGAATTAAGTGATGTGTTCCAAAGCGATATAGCTGATGTGCTTTCTGAAAATATTTTAAAGAAAGTAATGCACGGTAAAGAAGATATAGCGGAGTATGAAATACATCGAAATATTGCGCTGAAAAAGCGGAACTATTCCTTAAACCTTGGAGAAACGTGTTCATCAAAGTTTGATGCTTTCTTGAATAAAACGATGGATAAATTGGAATCACATATGCCAAAATTTGAAAGAAGAGAAAGTCAACAACTGATGATGAAAGAGATATATACGGCGTTAAGAGATTCTCGTTTTTCACTAATTGAAGCGGGTACAGGAACAGGAAAGACTCTTGCTTATTTGCTTCCTAGTCTTTATTTTGCAAAGAGAAAAGAAGAACCTGTCATTATAAGTACACAAACGGTACAACTCCAACAACAAATATTAGAAAAAGAAATTCCGTTATTACAAAAAATAATGCCATTTTCATTTGAGGCAGCTCTTCTAAAAGGAAGAAAGCATTATTTATGCTTACATAAATTTGAGTATGCTTTGCAAGAGGAAGAAAAAAATTATGATATGGCACTTACGAAGGCGAAGATTTTAGTTTGGCTATTGCAAACTGAAACAGGTGATCGAGACGAATTAAATATTCCTGAGGGCGGAAAGTTACTTTGGAATCGTATTTGTAGCGATGCGTATAGTCCAGGCGGTATGCAAAGTAATTGGTTTAGTCGTTGTTTTTATCAGCGAGCGAAGAATAAAGCTTTATTTGCAGATATCGTTATTACAAATCATGCGTTATTATTTCAAGATTTTTCAAGTGAAGAACCGTTGTTTGCTTCATGCGAACATATTATTTTTGATGAAGCTCACCATATTGAAGAAGCTGCGAGTAGAACATTGGGTGAACAGTTCTCTTGTATGTATTTTCAATTGGTTATATCTCGTCTTGGGACGCTAGAAACAGAAGATGTACTCTCCAAAGTATATAAAATGATGAAAAAATCAGAGCAAGCATCTCGTTCAACTTTCCGTATGATAAGTTATAGTTTGAAGGAACTTAAGTTTGATGCGGATGAACTCTTCCAAATGTTACGTACTTTTATATTTAAACAAACAAAG
The DNA here is from genome assembly GCF_009183805.1 of Bacillus sp. B2-WWTP-C-10-Post-4. Lineage (NCBI taxonomy): Bacteria > Bacillati > Bacillota > Bacilli > Caryophanales > Bacillaceae > Bacillus > Bacillus sp. B2-WWTP-C-10-Post-4. Next base: position 12,406 of record NZ_WEII01000032.1, read on the forward strand.
CAAGAGCAAGGAACGAATAATATGCCGCTCATCTATAGGTATAACGCAGAACTAGAAAAAGGTAAGTTGTGGGATAGTATCGTCGAATTAACAAATCGTTTTATATATGAATTAAGAAGGGTAGTAACTGCTCTTGAGAAGCAAGTGGATATATTGCAAAGTAAGTTAGAATGGGAGATGCATGTTGTAACAGGTGAATTTATGCATTTAATTGAGTTGCTGAGAAAGATGGCAGAATCATTACAGTTACTCGTATTAGAAAAGAATTCGTATGTAACTTGGATGGAGACTGAAACGAAAGGGACGATTCATTCAACAGTTCTATACGCACAGCCTGTCCATATTGGTGAAAGATTTGCTGATGAATTTTTAACAGAAAAAAAGAGTGTTATTTTTACATCCGCAACACTAACAGTTAACGATACGTTTGATTATATAAAAGAGGAACTTGGTTTACATGATTTCGCTCCAAATACATTAAAGGTTCCGTCACCATTTCGTTATGATGAACAGATGAAATTAATGGTTTCAACGGATGTACCTTTTATTAAGCAAGTAAGTAATGAGCGATATATTGAATCTGTATCGGAACATATTGCAAAGATAGCAAAAGCCACAAAAGGCAGAATGCTCGTTTTATTCACTTCGTATGAAATGTTAAAAGAAGCGTATGTGAATTTAAAAAATAATGATGAATTAGAGGGTTATTTATTACTCACCCAAAGTGTGAATAATAGAAGTCGAAGCCGCTTAATTCGAAAGTTTCAAGAGTTCGACAAATCAATTTTATTAGGGACGAGCAGTTTCTGGGAAGGAATAGATATTCCTGGAGATGCCTTAAGTTGTCTTGTTATAGTCCGTCTACCATTTACACCTCCTCATCAGCCGATGATGGAAGCGAAAGGTGAGTGGCTAAAAAATCAAGGTGAAGATGTATTCGCTAAATTAGCGCTCCCACAAGCAATATTACGTTTCAAACAAGGATTCGGCCGCTTAATTCGAACGAATACAGATACAGGAACGGTAGTAGTGTTAGATCGTCGTTTGACGAGTTCTTCCTATGGAAAACGATTTCTACAATCGATTCCTAACGTACCTCTTTATGAAGGACCATTAGAAGAATTGTTAGTACAATTAGAAGAACCATCAAATGAATAAAAATGGAAGAAAAATACGCCTGAAGTACTTATAAACTTCAGGCGTAAAAAATGTGGGTAGGAGGAATTTTATTTTTCTTACTTCTTGTATACAAAATGTGTTGGTTTTCGACTTGAAACCTTTTTTTGCTGTACATGTCCTGCTATAATAGATGGGTGATGAAGCAGGGGTTGTAAAGAATGTACTCTTATTGTAACCGCATTGCGTTCTTCTATAATTAGAAATTTTTGTGTAACGGAGGAGTTTTTTCATGGATAAGAAAATCGAAGTACTATCAACGACGCGTATTAAATATTCGTCGGATTTGTATAAAATTGTTGATAGTTTAAATCGTACGTTAAAAGAGCAGGACCTCATGTTCGGACTAGCATTAGACGAAAAAGATAAAGAAACAGCTGTATTTACGATTTACAGAACGTAGTGATACAATGAAAAAGTGGATCTTTGCAATCATTATTGTTATCGTTGCTAGCGGAATATATGGGGCGTATGTTTATAATAAAGCGATGGGAAAGAAAATTCCAAAAGAGTCGAAATTTGTAGAAATTGCTAAAGAAAAAGCAAAGCTTACAAAGGTGAAATCTGTTGATTATTACAACGGAAAATCTGCATATATAGTCGTGCAAGGTACAGATGAAAAGGGAGAACAACTTATCGTTTGGGTGCCTGAGAAAAAAGGGGATACTGTAGTAAGGAAAAAGAGCGAAGGTATTTCTGAAAAAGAGGCTATACAAAGAACAATAGAGCAAGTCGGCAATGAAAGTAAGGAATCAAAAAGTAAGCCGAAAGAGATTATGAAAGTGAAATTAGGCTTTGAAAATGATGTACCACTATGGGAAGTTACATATATTGATGATGACAATCGTTATAGTTATTACTATCTTGAATTTAAAGATGGAAAATTTTTAAGACGATATAGCATTGAAAAATAGATGTAGGGGGAACTACAAATGAAATTAGCAAAGCGAGTAGCTGCTTTAACACCGTCTTCAACTTTAGAAATTACAGCAAAGGCACAAGCATTAAAAGCAGAGGGTCATGATGTAATTGCATTAGGGGCAGGGGAACCTGACTTTAATACACCAGAGCATATTATGGATGCTGCACATAAAGCGATGTTAGAAGGGCATACGAAGTATACACCAACAGGTGGATTACAATCGTTAAAACAAGAAATTGTGAAGAAATTTACTCGCGATCAAGGTATTGCGTATGATCCATCTGAAATTATTGTATGTAATGGTGCAAAGCATGCATTATATACATTATTCCAAGTATTACTTGATGAGGGAGATGAAGTTATCATCCCAACTCCTTACTGGGTAAGCTATCCAGAGCAAGTAAAGCTTGCTGGCGGTAAGCCGGTTTATGTAGAAGGTTTAGAAGACAATGAGTACAAAATTACAGCAAAGCAGCTGCGTGAGGCAATTACAGAGAAAACGAAAGCAGTTATTATTAATTCACCGAGCAATCCAACAGGAATGATTTATAGCAAAGAAGAATTACAACAGCTTGGAGAAGTATGTTTAGAACATGATATTTTAATCGTTTCTGATGAAATTTATGAAAAATTAATTTATGGTGGCGTAGAATATACTTCAATTGCCCAGCTTTCTAATGCATTAAAAGAACAAACACTTATTATTAATGGTGTATCTAAATCTCATTCTATGACAGGATGGCGTATTGGATATGCTGCAGGAAATAAGCAGCTTATTAAAGCAATGACGAATTTAGCGAGTCATAGTACGTCAAACCCTACTTCAATCGCTCAATACGGCGCAATTGCGGCATATGCAGGCTCACAAGAACCTGTGGAAACAATGCGTCAAGCCTTTGAAGAGAGATTAAACATCATTTATGATAAATTAATTCAAATCCCTGGCTTTACTTGTATTAAACCGCAAGGGGCATTTTACTTATTCCCTAACGTAAAAGAAGCTGTAGCTTTATCAGGATATGCAACAGTTGATGATTGGGCAAAAGCTCTATTAGAAGAGGAAAAAGTGGCTCTTGTACCAGGTACAGGATTTGGTGCTCCAAATAATGTTCGTTTATCATATGCGACATCTCTTGAACAAGTAGAGAAAGCATTAGAGCGCATCCATACATTTATGAAAAGTAAAGTGCAAGCTTAATTTTATATTTCATTCATGTAATATAAAAAACCTCCCTATTAATGGGGAGGTTTTTTTGACGGATTGTGGCAAAAAGAAATAGCTAAAGGTGTGTTATACTAGAGAGCGAGGTGTTTGGTGATGAAAAAGAAAATGATGTTACAGTGGTTTGAGCAGGGAAGCATTGCAATTCCAAAATTGCTTATGATGCATTATAAAAAATTAGGTTTAAATGAGACGGAATTTATGGTTGTACTTCATGTACACACATTTTTAGAATCAGGTAATTCGTTTCCGACTCCTTCAGAGATTTCTGAACGGATGACGATAACGGAAATGAAATGTATGGAAGTAATTCAGACGTTGATTCAAAAAGGTTTTTTATCACTAGAAGGTGGACAAAGATCAGAAGCGATGATGTGCGAAAGTTATTCTTTACAACCGTTATGGGAAAAAATATTACATTTCTTAATGGATGAATCAATAGAGGAAGAGCAAAAAGAAAAAAAACAGCTACAAGTAAATTTATATACAGTATTTGAAAAAGAATTTGGAAGACCACTTTCGCCGTTCGAATGTGAAACGTTAGGGATGTGGGAGGACCAAGATCAACATCATCCAAATTTAATTCAAGCGGCTCTTAGAGAAGCTGTAATGAGTGGAAAACTAAATTTCCGATATATTGATCGTATTTTATTTGAGTGGAAAAAGAATGGAATTAAAACGGTAGATCAGGCTCAAAATCAAGGTCAAAAATTTAGAGCGAATCAACAAAGGGCACAACAAATGACAAAACAAGAGACGAAATTTACTGGAAAAGTGCCTTTTTATAATTGGTTGGAGCAGTAATATAGGAGGAAAAATATGCTTAACAAAACGCAAATCCGTTATTGTTTAGACACAATGGCGGATATGTATCCAGAAGCACATTGTGAATTGGTTCATGATAATCCATTTGAACTTGTAATCGCGGTGGCGTTATCTGCACAATGTACGGATGTACTTGTAAATAAAGTGACAAGAAATTTATTTCAAAAATATAAAACACCAGAAGATTATTTAAGTGTTTCTCTAGAAGAATTACAACAAGATATACGCTCTATCGGATTGTATAGAAATAAAGCAAAAAACATTCAAAAATTATGCCGAATGTTATTAGATGACTATAATGGAGAAGTACCGAACGATCGAGATGAACTTACGAAATTACCAGGTGTAGGAAGGAAAACAGCGAATGTTGTAGTTTCCGTAGCGTTTGGAATTCCGGCAATTGCTGTTGATACACATGTGGAGCGAGTGAGTAAACGATTAGCTATGTGTAGATGGAAAGACTCTGTGTTAGAAGTAGAAAAAACATTAATGAAGAAAGTACCAATGGATGAGTGGGGAGTTACACATCATCGTATGATTTTCTTTGGACGTTATCATTGTAAAGCACAACGACCGCAATGTGAGGAATGCAGACTGTTAGAAGTATGTCGTGAAGGAAAGAAGCGAATGAAGGTGAAATAAAGGATGGAACGAGTTATAGAAATACCGAAAGAATTTCACTGTTTACCATTTTTTAAAGAAAGTGTAAATTTAATTAAGTATCATACAGACAATTCTTTTGAAGAAATAATACAAAATACTTACTTTATATTTGATATTGAAAGACAGTATGAGCCATGGAAGGAAATTGAAAACAGCATTCCAGTGATGTTGAATGTATGGAAAAATAAGCATGAAGACATTGCTATACTGTTTCGAAATAGAAATAAGCAAGAGGCTGAGGGACCAATGATTCTTTTTTCAGCTCACTTGTTATCGGTTGTCTATTGGCTAAATGAACAACCTGTTCATAGTTTGAATGAAATGCAAATAAATACGAATAAATTAAAAGTGCAACCTGTTAATTTTATGGAAAGATATTCATTCATTATAAAGAAACCGAGTAATTATCATTCTTATATTCAATTAGCGCAGTTGTATATCGAAATAGAAAAGCTGTATGTAAAGAAAATGATAACAAAAAAGAAGTCCGCTTCTCGTTAAGAGAAACGGACTTCTTTTTTTGTATATTAGGACTCTGTTGTAACAACAGCACCGTCTGCGTGAGGTGTATCTCCTCCGGGATTTTGGTGTTGCTGTTCTTGTTGTTTCTTAGCCTCTTCTTCAGCTTTTTTCTTGGCCTCTTCTTCAGCTTTCTTCTTAGCTTCTTCTTCAGCTTTTTTCTTAGCTTCTTCTTCAGCTTTCCTTCTAGCTTCCTCATCAGCTTTCTTTTGAGCTTCTTCTTGCTGTTTACGTTGTTGTTCTTGCTGTTGCTGTTCTTGTTGTTTCTTAGCCTCTTCTTCAGCCTTTTTCTTAGCTTCGTCTTGTTTTACTTTATCTTCATTAGCCTTTTTCTGGGCTTCCTCATCAGCTTTTTTCTTAGCTTCTTCATCGGCCTTTTTCTTAGCCTCTTCTTCAGCTTTTTTTGCATCTGGAGTTCCGCCAGGCGCAGTGAAGGATGCACCAACTGCTGGGCTTGTGCCAGTACCTTTTTTCGCTACTACAGAGAAGCTGTAAGTAACACCTGGTTTAATACCACCAAGAGTAGCTGTCGTACCACTTATTGATAGGCTACCACTTGAACCGTCAGTTGCTTTATAGCTGGCTGCATATGCATCAACTTCTGCTGGTCCAGACCAGTTTAGTGTAACTGTGCTAGCGCCATCAAAAGTGACATTCAGACCACTAGGGGCATCTACTTTAATTTGTTTAATTGCATCTTTTTTCGCACCTTTTACGTATAACTCTCCGTTTATTTCTTGTACAGAAGAAGGACGTTCAAAGCGTGATTTATCTGTAGCGAATTTGCTCATCATTACTTGGAACATTTGCTGTGCAATTCTAGTGGAGCGATCGCTAACATAATTTTTTGGACCATCTTTTTCGTAACCGGTCCAAACAGCCATTGTGTATTGTGGCGTATATCCAGCAAACCAGCTATCTCTGTTTGCATCAGCTGGGATGTCATATTTTTGAAGAACTGATTCATCAAAGTTTTGTGTTCCTGTTTTACCTGCTACGTCAACACCTGAAACGTATGCTGTTGGACCTGTACCACCAGAACCAGGTTTTACTACGTCACGAAGAACGTCAGTAACCATATATGCTGTATAGTCTTGCATTGCGCGATGTTCTTTCGGTTTAAAGCTTTTCTTTTTCCCGTCCGGGAAGGTTACTTCTTTTACGAAGTGTGGTTTATTATAGTTACCACTATTACCAAAGGTTGCATATGCACCTGCTACTTCTAATGGAGAACTATCGTTACTACCGATTGCTGTTGATTCATAGACTTTTCCTTCTTTAAAGGTCATGCCTAAACCTTCAGCAAATTCTTTTGACTTATTAAGACCAACTGTTTGTGCTGTCTTTAAAGCTGGAATGTTTAATGACTTTTTCAAAGCTTCACGTAGTGAAACGTCACCTTTGTAACTCTTTGTTGCATTTTGTATTTTCTTACCATTGGAATACGTATACTCTGAGTCGTTTAATTGATGGTATGTAGACCATTGTAAATTTTCAATTGCCGGACCGTAGTCGAAAATTGGTTTCATTGTTGAACCAACTTGGCGTTTTAAATCAGTTGCCATATTATGACCTTTGAAAGTAGACTTACTTTCTTTACGTCCAGCACCAATTGCTCGAACTTCTCCAGACTGTGTATCCATAAATACGAATGACCCTTGGAATTGATCGTCCGGATACTTAATAAGATTGCCATCCATAATTTTGTCGGCGTAATCTTGAGCATCTTGATCAAGTGTTGTATGAATCGTTAAACCATCTGAACCGATATTTACATCAGGATATTCTTTTTCAACTTCTTTTACAACCGCATCTAAAAATGCTTGATACTTCATCTCAGTTACTTCTGAAGACGGTTGAAGGCCCTCAGTTACTGGAATCTTAACGGCGTTATTCATTTCTTCTTTTGTTATATAACCATGTCGATTCATTAATGATAATACGACATTACGACGATTTGTTGCTCGTTCAACATTTTCCTTTTTTGTTGGATCATAAATGTTTGGACCTTGGGGTAAACCAGCGAGCATAGCAGCTTCATGTAATTGCAAGTCTTTTAAATCTTTACCATAATATTTTTGCGCTGCTGTCGCAATACCGTATGAACGGTTACCTAAATTAATCTTATTTAAGTACATTTCTAAAATCTCATGTTTAGAGTATTGTTGCTCTAATTTGTAAGATAAGTACCATTCTTGCACTTTTCTTTTAGCAGTTTTGTCCATCGTTAGAAAGTAGTTTTTAACGACTTGCTGTGTAATCGTACTACCACCTTGGGAACCGAAACCACCAGTGACATTTTCCATAACTGCTTTTGTAGTTCGTTTAAAATCAATTCCATTATGATCATAGAAACGCGAATCCTCAGTTGCAAGAAATGCATTTTCAACTACTTTTGGAATTTGATCATAAGTAACATGTGTTCGTTTTTCAGCACCGTATTCATAGAAGAAATTTCCGTTTTTATCGAGAAACTTTGTTGATAAAGGATTAACAAGTTTGGATTTGTCTAATTTTGGAGCGTCCTTTACCATAACAAAGAAAGCGGAAACGCCGGCTACAAGACCAACGATACCAAGAAGTAGACAACCTATAAGGAATTTCTTGAAAAAGGAGCCTTTTTTCTTTGGTTTTTCTTCTTTATGTGTTTTTTTCTCTTGATTTTTCACATGATTTCGTTCTGTACGAGAACGATAATTATCTGACATTATACTTTCTCCTACCTTTCATTCTCTCCCCCAAAAGTCGAAAAAAGAGCCTTAGTGATGACTCTATCACGAAAAATAAACCATGTCTAGTACACGGATATAGTCAATCCGAGGGTGATAACCGCATGATAATAAGGATCCATGCTCTTCTATTTCTTCTTTCGTAATCGACTTGCGTCCACCAGTATTTTGACGATTCCAAAATGCAATAATATGTTTTGCATCTAGTAAATAAAATTCATCAAAAAGTGTAAATTTAATAATAACAAATGCAATTCCATTATGAGCAACCACTTGCTTCATATGTTCAATTTGATGAAGGTGGAAGTTTTGAAGTGGGAAACTAGTTTTATTTTTGGTTTCCTTTGCTTCAAAATCGATGTATTTCCCTTTGTATACACCGTTGTAATCTGTTGTAGAAGGTTGTTTAAAATACGCTTCTTTTACCACTGCAGCACTTCGAGCGGGGTAATCTACTTTTACAATTTGAAGAGGTGTAGGCTTTTTATGTACACATGCAATATTATGGGTTAAGTAATATTGATTTGTTTCATTCAATTCCTCTTCAAGGGACATACCTCTATTACTATAAGTATGTGTTTTTATAGGTGTTTTTTGAGGTTGTGAAGCTTGATTATACCTTTTTCCATTTGGGTAACGAATGGTCATAGTGTGTCCACCCCCAACTTGCTAAGAATTACTTACAAAGGTGATTATATCAAAAAATGAAAAAAGATGTGACCTTTTTGATGAAAGGTATGATGACTTATTTATGTTTACATGGAATGATTATATGAAAATTAAACAAAATCGAGAAAAAAATTTTTGTACAGAGGAAGAAAAAGCAATCATTCACAATATTAAAAAGAAAACAGAAATAGCTAATGTGGACAATATTTCTCGGACACAATCTTATCAAGAATATTATTTAAGAAATAGTGAAATCAGGTGGGCCTTTTTAGCGAGTATGGTTTCGAGAAATGCGGGCTGGAATATGACTGATTTAGAAGGGAGATATTATGCTACTGTTTTACCTAGAACGGTAAAAAAACATTTATTTCTTCTGTACGAACAGGCTAATTGGATTATTTTTTTAGATGCATTTCCTCAGCTATTATTGTATGAGGAAAGTAAGAAGAGACATGCACCTCTCTTTCATTTGTTGCAATACTTCAATGTATCAATTTTTATGGAAAAAGAATGGTTACTTTTCTGGGAAAGAAGAGATATGAATAGACTTATGACAGCGCTTATTATAAATGAACAAAATAAAATTCAAAAACCAGTCATTGAGAACACATATTTTAAAAAACATGTATTCCATACTGCGCTTTTTAAAGTACAAGAAAGACTTCATATTAGTGCAGTTATCTTCCCAACAATTGAAGGGAGAATGTATGGGTTTTCGGTTTATCAATTTGAAACGTTACAAAAGCGTATAGAACTAGGAAAAAAATTAGCATGGTTATTGTTTCATCCAATTTATAATGGTTCGTTTTATAAGTTTGCACTGCAAACTACACATACTGGGTCTAGAGAAGATTATGAAGTTTACGCAAAGGAAACTCGAAAGTCTTATACGCCAACACTTAGAGATATTTATCCTGTTATTTTACATGAAGAAATAAAAATGAGAGATTGGTTTTGTGCAAATATGAAAATGAATGTGCTATTTGTACTTGAAGAACCTAAAGGGGAAGTTAATATAACAGAATGGTATAGAAGAAAGAGAGAACAAATCTATAGGCTATCTATCGTAAACCGTTTTGCTAAAAGAATCGATGAGTTCATGATATAATAAAAAAGAAGTCCCGTCTTCCATTTTGAAGACGGGACTTCTTAATTTGAAAAAATCCTGCTATGCGTGCTACAACTTTAATTTCAAAACGTAATGCTAGTAGGAGATTAAGGATGATTTGAAATTTAAATGTTCGTAATAAAGTCTCGCTTTATGTAGCAGGGAAGTTTGGACCATCTAGCTTTGGATTGCCAGTCTCGGGTTTATTTTGTTGTTTGTTTTGGTTTTTCTTTTTTTCATTTTTGTTCTTTGCCATTGTAATACACCTCCTTTTTGTATTGTTACCATTTCTATAAATGACATACGAAATGATTTCTTTGACGAATAACAACTAGTTTTGTCATGTGGGCAGGAGTGGTGAATCATTCGGCGAAATTACATGACAAAGGAAAAGCAAAGAAGGAGGCGTTTTGTATATGGCGATGGTTCAGAAAGAAGATGTAATGAAAAAAATGGATCAAATGTTAAGTTCTCTCGATTTGCTGGAAATGAATATAGGGATTAGAATGAATCATGCGTTAAAGGATGCGAGTGAAAAAATATGTAATAAGATAGAAATAACAGAAATGCATATTGAACATATGGAAAATAAATTAGTGCATCACGAAGAAAAAGGGAATTGGGTGAAGACATTTCAAAACGTCGTAGTGAGTGCATAATAAGGTGGGAAAGAAATGAAGAATGAAGCATTAATACAGTCTTCAGAAAAACTCATGCAGTATAATAATGAAGCGAATGTAAAAAAAAGAGAACTAACTGAATACGACTTTTATAAGGATATGAAACCGTTTGTAGATATAGTAGATGAGGAATTAAAGAAGTGGAAAGAACTAGCTTATAAGTGGATTAAAGAAGAAAAGCCAAAGTATATACATGTACAGCAAATTGATCAAGTATACGATAATTTACAAACGAATGTGTTGCAATGCTTTGTAAATAAAGGTAAAGGTAAACGATTCTTTGAAACACACCAAGCCATTTCGTATACTTTGCAAAATATAGTTGAGCAATGTAAATAACAAGAGGGAGAGCCCTCTTGTTATTTTTATGCTTCTGTCATTGTTGTAGGTTTTGTTGCGCCGTTTATTTCTAATTCTTTTATTAATGTTCGATAATCTGATATGCATATTTTTCCTTCGAGATACCAATGTCTCGCAAAGTCTAATAATTCATTTGCATTCTCTGTGCAATACCCCTTTTTTTGAGAAAACGCTTGTTTTAAATCCCCTAATACCATGTTGATTCCTCCCCCATGAGAATCTTCTTCTTAATTATCATAGCATGGAAGGGTTTTCTTTTTTAATTTTTTAAAAATTTAAACTTCCGACAAAAATAGACATATATTCCATCACACATATTATTTTATAGGTACATATTATATATGTAGAAACTTATGTGAAGGAGGAGAGAATGCATGTTTCAACAACCTAACGTATATCAGCAAACGAATCCATATGCACAGCAAAATATGTACCAATATAATACGGATACATATTTACGGTATAATATGTATCCTTTCGAGCCTTATTATGGAAATCAAAATTATTATCAACCGTTTGAAGTGTCCTTTATGAATCAAGCTCAACAACCACAACAGCAGCAACCTTATGTGAATCAAGCTCAACAACCACAACAGCAGCAACCTTATGTGAATCAAGCTCAACAACCACAACAGCAGCAACCTTATGTGAGTCAAGTTCAACAACCACAACAGCAGCAGCCTTATATGAATTCGCAATATTATATGCCACCACCATCGCCGTATGCTAATCAACAAGCGATGTTTTATCCACCAAAACAACCGTACCCGACGCAGGGTAAGCAAAAGCAACAACAGCCAAGCCAGTTTTCTAGTTTTGTTTCTCAATTTAAAACATCAGATGGTAACTATGATGTAAATAAAATGATGAATACAGCTGGACAAATGATGAATGCGATGAATCAAGTGACAGGTATTGTAAAGCAAGTTGGAGGCTTTTTTGGTAAGTGATGTTGAAGGATTGTCTATAAAAACAATGTAAATGAAATAAAGGACTAGACAAATTTCCTTGTAATAAATGGGTATATATAACAAACGGCTTTCTCTCTTTTCTCATACTGTAAAGTGTAATCAGATTTTTTTAACGAGAGAGGAGAGAAAAAACTATGCATCATTGTCATCCTTGCTTTGGAGGGCATAAGCCTACAGGACCTATTTGTACGACTGCTCCTGTCATTCATCCGACGAAACAATGCGTAACACACTCTTTTTCAACAACGGTGGTGCCACACATTTTCCCAACACATACAACACATGTACATCATCAACAAATTAAAAACCAAAACTTCTTCCCACAAACAAATTCAAATGTAAATGTTGTGGACCCAATCGACCCAGGATTCGGTGGCGGATGTGGACCGTGTGGTCATGGACATCACGTATCACCATTTGGTCCAGGACCAAATGTATCTCCGTTTGGACCAAACGTATCACCATTCGGACCGAATATTGGACCAAACGTATCACCATTCGGTCCAAATATCGGACCAAACGTTGGTGGAATGTTTAAAAAGTAAATGATATGTTAGAACTAGCGAAATGCTAGTTCTTTTTTTGTAATTGGAGTGTTGATATGAAAGTTATTGCAGTAACAGGATATAAGCCATTTGAACTTGGAATATTTAAAAATGATCATCCAGGGGTGGAGTGTATAAAGAAAGCGTTACACCGTAAATTAACCAATTTTGTAGAAGATGGTTTAGAGTGGGTTATAATAAGTGGCCAATTAGGTGTAGAATTATGGGCTGCTGAAGTTGTTTTTGAAATTCAAGTAGAATATCCAGATTTAAAATTAGCGGTATTCACTCCGTTTTTAGAACAAGAAGAAAATTGGAAAGAAGATAATCGTGAATATTACGAATTTATCCTTTCTCAAGCAGACCATGTTGATAGTATCACGAAACGGAAGTATGAAAGTCCAGAGCAATTTAAATTAAAAAATCACTTTTTTATTGAAAAAAGTGATGCGCTTTTAGCGGTATATGATGAAGAAAAACCAGGAAGTCCCAAATATATTGTAGAAGCAGCAAAGAAAAAAGGAGAAATAGAAAATTATCACAGTTATTTCATTCTTTTTTCTGATTTACAAGATATAATAGAAGAGGAACAGTGGAATAATGCAGAGTAAATATGTAATATAGTACTCGTATATATGATTGACAAAAAGCATTGTTTCTGAAAAAATTTAGTTAATGAAAGTTTTGGTAAAAATTTGAGGTGAAGAAAATGATTTCGGATAAAATTAAATTAACAGCGAAAGATATTTTAGAAAAAGAATTTAAAACAGGTATGAGAGGTTATCAGCAAGAAGAAGTAGACAAGTTTCTTGATATGATCATTAAAGACTATGAAGCTTTCCACAAAGAGTTTGAGCAATTAAAGCAACAAAATGCTCGTTTAAAGCGTGAATTAGAGGAACAAAAACTAGCAGTAACGCAAGTTCCACAACAACCTGTACAAACACCAGTTGCACAACCAGTTTATAACAACACGAATACGGATATTTTAAAACGCTTATCTAACTTAGAAAAAGCTGTATTTGGAAGTAAGTTATACGAATGATGTAAGGTGGGAAAAGGTTTAAGCATTTTACATAGAAAAAAACGTTGCAAAATCTTTTTGTTTCCACTATACTAATGGATGTCATAACGTTTGGGTAATCGCTGCAACGCCAACGTTGTAGAGGAAAGTCCATGCTCGCACGGCCTGAGATGGCTGTAGTGTTCGTGCCTAGCCAATTCATAAGCTAGGGTATTCTGGCTGTAAGGCTGGTTTAACGGCAGGGAAAAAACCTAAGTCCTTTCGGATATGGTTTGACTACCTTTAAAGTGCCACAGTGACGAAGTCCTTGAAGAAATGATAGGAGTGGAACGAGGTAAACCCCACGAGCGAGAAACCCAAATAATGGTAGGGGAATCTTTTCCAAGGAAATGAACGACGGGAAAGGACAGGTTTTATAACCTGTAGATAGATGATTGCCACCGGAGTACGAGGCGTGGGCCGTTTGTAGTACAAAGGAACAGAACATGGCTTACAGAACGTTATGAACCAACTATGAAATAACTCAGCTCTCCTTTGTTAGAGGAGGGCTTTTTATTTGTATGAAGTTATAAAGTATGAGTTAAAATGGTTAATGAGAAAATTTTTCGTAAAATGTAATGATTAATAGGACCAATTGCTATTAATTATTGTTTGAATATACATAAGAGGTGAATGCAAATGGGAAAAGTTACTTTAATTGCAACAGCGGCAATGGGTATTGAAGCGTTAGTTGCCCGAGAAGTTCGCGATCTTGGTTATGAATGTCAAGTAGAAAACAGCAAAGTAACATTTGAAGCAGATGAAAAGGCGATTTGTCGTACGAATTTATGGTTACGTACTGCGGACCGTGTAAAAATTAAAGTTGGCGAATTTAAAGCAACAACATTTGATGAGCTATTTGAAAAAACGAAAGCATTAAACTGGGGAGATTATATTCCAGAGAATGGTGAATTCCCTGTTATTGGTAAATCTTTAAAATCTGAATTATTCAGTGTTTCGGATTGCCAACGTATCGTTAAAAAAGCTGTCGTTGAAAAATTAAAAACAACATATAAACGTACAACTTGGTTTGAAGAAGATGGTCCATTATTCCGTATTGAGATTGCAATGCTCAAGGATATTGCAACATTAACAATTGATGCGAGCGGTGTTGGACTTCATAAACGTGGATACCGTATGGATCAAGGGGAAGCTCCGTTAAAAGAAACATTAGCTGCGTCTTTAATTAAATTAACAAACTGGAAGCCAGATCGTCCATTTGTTGATCCATTCTGTGGATCAGGTACAATTCCGATTGAAGCAGCATTAATTGGACAAAACATCGCACCAGGATTTAACCGTGGTTTCGCATCTGACGAGTGGGGCTGGGTAGGTAAACAAAACTGGCGTGAAGCTCGTCAAGAAGCTGAAGATTTAGCGAACTATGATCAACGATTACAAATCATTGGATCAGATATTGATCATCGTATGATTCGAGTTGCTCAAGATAATGCAGAAGAAGTAGGCTTAGGCGATTTAATTACATTTAAACAAATGCAAGTAAAAGATTTCACAACAAAAGAGGATTATGGCTATGTTGTAACGAATCCTCCATACGGAGAACGTTTAAGTGAAAAAGCACTTGTTGAACAATTGTACAAAGAAATGGGACAAGTATTCCGCCCATTAGATACATGGTCAGCGTATGTATTAACAAGTTACGAAGCATTTGAGAAGTGCTATGGAAAAGATGCATCGAAGAAACGTAAACTGTTTAACGGATTTATCCGTACAGATTACTATCAGTACTTCGGAAAACGTCCACCGCGTAATTCATAGTATAAAACTCCTCCAGCGCGCATATACTGGCTATTATGTAATGCGTAAAGGAGGAAGTGATATGGATAATTTCCAATTATCAATGATTCAAAAAGCTATTCACCGTACGTATGATGAGCTCGGAAAAGAAGTGGATAGTCAAGATGCGATTGTAGATGAAATACAAAAAGCACAAGAAGAATATTTGTCAGCTCTTTCACATGAAACAGCGATTGATAAAAGGTATTTAAAGTCATTAATATAGAAGAAAATTTTCCTTTTTCGAAAGGAAAATTTTTTTTCGTGTATTTATATGTATGGCAACAGGGGAAAGTAGCTGCACACATATGAGTAGCGGTTACTATATCTTTTTATAGAAAAACTTTTTGGTTGGAGGCTAAGGATGTTTACTGAGAAGAGATTACCATTTGAAGTAGGAAAACAAGACAATTTTTATGATAAGTTGAATGAGTGGATTGGAGATGTGTTTTACGACATCCTTCCGGAAAAAGGTTTTGAAGAGCGTGATGAACAAATTTTTATGGCGTTTCAATTAGAGCGTGCTTTCCAAGAAAAGAAAGTTATGTTCGCAGAAGCGGGTGTAGGAACAGGGAAAACTATTGTATATCTTCTATATGCAATTTGCTATGCTCGTTATACTGGAAAACCAGCTATAATTGCTTGTGCAGATGAAACGTTAATTGAGCAGCTTGTGAAAGAAGAAGGAGACATTGCGAAATTATCTGAAGCGTTAGGCTTATCTGTAGATGTAAGACTTGCAAAATCAATGGATAATTATTTATGTTTACGTAAGCTTGAAGATGTTATGAGTGGACGAGCTCCAGAAGTAATTGAAGACGTATATTATGAATTACCACAATTCGTATTTGATCATGGTACGATGCAAAACTTTACTCACTATGGTGACCGAAAAGAATTTCCACTTTTAAATGACGAAGAATGGTCAAAAGTAAATTGGGATTACTTCCAAGATTGCTTTACTTGTGATTCTCGTCATCGTTGTGGACAAACTCTTTCTCGTGAACATTATCGTAAAGCAGCAGATTTAATTATTTGTTCTCAAGATTTCTATATGGATCATATTTGGACGTACGATGCTCGAAAGCGTGAAGGACAAATTCCATTATTACCAGAAAGTAGTTGTGTTGTATTCGATGAAGGACATCTTGTAGAATATGCAGCTCAAAAAGCTTTAACATATCGTTTAAAGCAAACGATGATGGAGCAACTTTTAACGAGATTATTACAAAACGATATTCGTGAAGAGTTTGCACATTTAGTAGAAGAAACAATTTGGCAAACAGAGCGATTCTTTGATGTGTTACAAGAAAACAAAAAAGAAATTGCCGGTTCTGATCGTTTAGAAATTACTGTGACAGAAAAAGTAACAGCTGAAGCAAAACGACTTTATGCGAAAATTGGTGAAGTCGGTGATGCGTTAGTATTTGAAAGTGAAATGCATACAGTAAATACGTATGATTTAAATATCGTTGATGAACATTTAGATGTATTAGAACATTCACTTCGTCTATTCATGCATGAGAAAAATGTAATTACATGGGGTGAAGAAGGTGATGGAGCCTTCACGTTAGTAATTATGCCACGTGCAGTTGAAGAAGTATTACAAGAGAAAGTATTCTCGAAGAAAATCCCGTATATCTTCTCATCTGCTACATTATCTAATAACGATTCATTCGCATTTACAGCAAATAGCCTAGGGGTAAAAGATTACTTATCATTCTCAGTTGCCTCACCATTTGATTATGAAGAGCAAATGGCAGTAAACTTACTATCGCATACGAAAGAAAATGAGTGGGAAAGAAAGTGTCAATATACACTTGAAAATATACAGAAAACAAACGGACGTACACTTGTATTATTCCGTACAACGCAAGAACTTGCAGCGTTTAAAGAATATGTAAGTAAAGAACAAATGTCAGTTCCGTTCTTATATGAAGGGGATCAAGAAATTAGTCAGCTCGTTTCTCGTTTCCAAAATGAAGAAGAGACTGTACTTTGTGCCGTTCATTTATGGGAAGGTTTAGATATTCCTGGTTCATCATTATCACATGTTATCATTTGGTCATTACCATTCCCTCCAAACGATCCTGTGTTTGAAGCGAAACGTAAGCACGTAAATGATCCATTCTGGGATGTAGATGTACCGTATATGATTTTACGTCTTCGTCAAGGGATTGGCCGTTTAATTCGTACGAGCGACGATAAAGGTGCTATATCAATCTTCTTATCTGATACAGAAGATGAGAAAGTGATAGAAGCGGTGAAAAACGTACTACCAGTAGAAGGTAAAGAATTATAAGGAGAAAGCTTGGCGCTTGCCAAGCTTTTTTTCTATTATAAAAGGAAATTAGATTTTCATGTCGAATTAAGTTTGAGGTAGAAAAAGGAGGTTTTTATACAATGACAGTAGCTACATATGAAGTAGAAAAACAATTTTTAACATACGTGAAGAAGATACAAAATTACGGAGAAGCATTAAGCTTAATGTTTTGGGACTTGAGAACAGGGGCGCCTAAAAAAGGTGTAGACCAGCGTTCAGAAGTAATTGGCATGCTTTCATCAGAAGTATTTGCCATGTCGACTTCAGATGAGATGGGAAACTATTTAACAGAGCTTGAAGCTTTAATACGTGAAGATAAACTTTCTGAAACGACGAAGAAAATGGTTGAAGAGTGTCGTAAAGAATATGATAGAAATAAGAAAATTCCACAAGCGGAATACGAAGCGTATGTGAAATTAGAAGCGAAAGCAGAGAGTGTGTGGGAAGAAGCTCGCGAAAAATCTGATTTCGAAATGTTCCGCCCGTACTTAGAAAAAATTGTTGAATTTAAAAAGAAATTTATTACATATTGGGGTTACGAAACATATAAATACAATACATTATTAGACATGTATGAGCCAGGTATTACAGTAGAAGTTTTAGATCACGTATTTGGTCAACTTCGTGAGCGCATCGTGCCGCTTGTAAAAGAAATCTCTGAGTCTAAAAAAGGATTAAAAACAAGTGCTTTATCGGAAAAATTTTCAAAAGAAAAACAAAAGAACTTTACATTAGAACTATTAAAGCAATTGAATTATGACTTTGAAGCAGGTCGTCTTGATGAAACAGTACATCCATTCGAGATTACATTAAATAGAGGGGATGTTCGTATTACGACACGCTATGACGAAAAGGATTTCCGCATGGCTGTGTTTGGAACAATTCATGAATGTGGTCATGCTGTATATGAACAAAATATTGCAGAGAAATTTGAAGGTACACCGTTATGTAGTGGAACATCTATGGGTATTCATGAGTCTCAATCGTTATTCTTTGAGAACTTTATCGGCCGTAATAAATCATTCTGGAAGAAAAATTATGATTTATTAAAAGAGTATAGCAATGGTCAATTTGATGATATGTCAGTCGATGAATTTTATGATGCAATTAACGAATCAAAGCCGTCATTCATTCGTATAGAAGCAGATGAGCTTACATACCCGCTTCATGTTATGGTGCGTTATGAATTAGAGAAAGAATTATTTGATGGTACATTACAAGTGAAGGACTTACCAGCAGCTTGGAATGATAAGATGGAAGCATATTTAGGAATTCGTCCGGAAAATGATGCGCAAGGTGTATTGCAAGATGTTCACTGGGCTGGTGGCTCATTTGGATACTTCCCATCTTATGCGCTTGGTTACATGTATGCAGCGCAATTTAAGCAAAGAATGTTAAAAGACATTCCGAACTTTGATGCATTGTTAGAAGAAGGAAACGTAACACCAATTCGTGAATGGTTAACAGAACATATTCACCAATATGGTAAAACGAAAAAGCCACTTGAAATTTTAGAAGATGTAACAGGCGAAGGGCTAAATGCAAATTACTTAGCAGATTATTTAGAAACGAAATATAAAGAGATTTATGAGTTGTAAAAAAAGAGCTGCTTAATTGCAGCTCTTTTTATTAAAGGGGATGAGAGAATGGGGTATACATATACAGTAATGAAGCAAGAAGAAGCGGAGGAAATCGCGTATAACTGGCATTATAAAGGGGAATATTCCTTTTACGATATAAAGGCAGATGAAGAAGATTTAGCTGAGTTTTTAGAGGGTGAGAGTAGAGGGAATCATACATTTTCTGTGAAGGAAAATGGCACTCTCATTGGTTTTTTTACTGTTTGTAAAATAAATGATGGAACGGTTGATATAGGTCTTGGAATGAAACCTAATAGAACTGGAAATGGATTTGGATTACAGTTCGTAAACGCTGGACTAGCTTTTAGTAAAGAAAAATACGGATGTAATTATATAACGTTATCAGTAGCAAAATTTAATGAGAGAGCGATAAAAGTGTATAAAAGGGCGGGATTTGAAGCGGTTGGAACGTTTATACAGAAAACAAATGGTGGTTGTTTTGAGTTCTTGAAAATGAACTATATATGTAAACGTGATTAAAAAACAGAGGGATCTTCTGTTTTTTTATTTTGATTTAGAAATATATGATACATATTTTTTTACTTGTTGTAATTGAGGCTTTTGAAATTTTGGTAGAGGGTGTGTATGATAGAAGTTTAGTAGCAAATAGTAGGTTTAGCAAGGAAAGGTAGAGGTAGTATGATTACAATTAAAACGAAAAATGAAATAGATTTGATGCATGAATCTGGAAAATTACTTGCTTCATGTCATAAAGAAATTGCGAAAATGATAAAGCCAGGTATAACGACACAAAAGATTGATACGTTTGTTGAAATGTATTTAAAAAAGCATGGTGCCACATCTGAACAGAAAGGTTACAACGGGTATCCATATGCGATATGTGCATCTGTAAACGATGAAATGTGTCATGCGTTTCCGGCCGATGTTCCTTTAACTGAGGGTAATATTGTAACAATTGACACGGTAGTAAACTTAAATGGTGGTCTTTCAGATTCTGCTTGGACGTATAGAGTTGGAAATGTTTCTGAAGAAGCAGAAAGGTTAATGGTAGTAGCTGAGAATGCATTATATAAAGGGATTGATCAGGCGGTAATCGGTAATCATGTAGGAGATATTGGTTATGCAATTGAAAGTTATGTAGCAAATGAAGGTTTTTCTGTCGCAAGAGACTTTACAGGACATGGAATCGGTAAAGAGATTCATGAAGAACCAGCAATTTTTCATTTTGGGAAACGAGGACAAGGGCCTGAGTTGCAAGAAGGAATGGTAATTACAATTGAGCCCATTGTCAATGCAGGTATGCGATATTCTAAAGTAGATTTAAATGGGTGGACTGTACGAACGATGGACGGGAAATTATCAGCTCAATATGAGCATACAATTGCGATTACAAAAGATGGGCCAATCATTTTAACGAAGTTGTAATTGGGAATGAAAGAGTTTGCAAAACTCGAACAAAAATAGTGGTTTTTAAAAATTTGTACGTGTTTTTTTGATAAATGCTTTTCAAAGCATAAAAAGTACGTTATAATCCTTCTATAAAATAAATAGTTAGCTACACTCATATAATCGCGGGGATATGGCCTGCAAGTTTCTACCGAAGTACCGTAAATACTTTGACTATGAGTGAGGACGAATATAATTGCTTGTTTAGCATTCTTTTTTTGCGAAACTCCAAAAGCGCGTCTCTCACTTGTAACGAGTGGTGGCGGCTTTTGGAGTTTTTTTATTGCATAAGAGGGGGAACAAACATGAAAGTATTACAAGAAAAGATTTTGAACGAAGGAAAGGTTTTATCTGGTGACGTATTAAAGGTAGATGCTTTTTTAAATCATCAAATTGATCCAGTACTTATGCAAGAAATCGGAAAAGAATTTGCTAAACGTTTTAAAGAAGAGAACATTACAAAAATCGTGACGATTGAATCTTCAGGCATTGCACCAGCGGTTATGGCTGCATTAGAGCTTGGTGTAAAAGTAATTTTTGCACGAAAACGTAAATCGTTAACGTTACAAGATAATATGTACGTTGCAAACGTATATTCATTTACAAAACAAGAAACAAATGAAATTTCATTATCTCGAAATCATATCGATGAAAATGATCGTGTATTAATCATCGATGACTTTTTAGCAAACGGTCAGGCTGCTTTAGGTTTAATGAGTTTAGTAGAGCAAGCTGGAGCGAGTATTGCAGGAATTGGAATTGTTATTGAAAAAGCATTTCAAGATGGAGGAAAGAAGCTTCGTGAACAAGGCGTTCGTGTTGAATCACTAGCAGAAATTGCATCACTTGATAACGGCACAGTTACATTTGTACAGCAAGAAACTGCGGAGGTGAAATAAACGATGAAGCAGCATCCATTTAAAATTGCATCGCTTGGTATGCAGCATATGCTGGCAATGTATGCTGGAGCAATTATCGTTCCGCTTATTGTGGGCGGTGGACTTGGTTTGAATCAAAAAGAGTTAACATATTTAGTCTCAATTGATTTATTAATGTGCGGCGTTGCGACAATTTTACAAGCATTATCAAATCGCTTTTTCGGTATTGGGCTTCCAGTTGTGCTTGGTTGTACATTTACAGCGGTTGGACCGATGATTGCAATCGGGAAACAATACGGCGTGTCTTCTATTTATGGAGCAATTATTGCTGCCGGGTTATTCGTTGTTATTTTTGCAAAATTATTTGGAAAGCTTGTAAAACTGTTTCCCCCTGTTGTAACAGGATCTGTCGTTACAGTAATTGGAGTTACACTTGTTCCAGCTGCTATTAATGATATGGCTGGCGGAGTAGGAAGCAAAGATTTCGGAAGTCTTGAAAACTTAGCGTTAGCATTTGGTGTGTTACTATTTATCATCATTATGTATCGTTTCTTCGACGGATTTATTCGTTCGATCTCTATTTTACTCGGCCTATTGTTCGGTACAATCGTTGCAGCATTTATGGGGAAAGTAAGCTTGCAAGCAGTTGGAGAAGCAGATTGGTTCCATGGTATTCAGCCATTTTACTTCGGTACACCAACATTTGAATTGACGCCAATTATTACGATGATTTTAGTTGCTTGCGTAGGGATTGTAGAAGCAACAGGTGTATACTTTGCATTATCTGATATTTGCAATAAAAAGATTGGTGAAAAAGAATTAACAAAAGGCTATCGAGCAGAAGGATTAGCGATGGTGTTAGGTGGTATTTTCAACGCGTTCCCATATACAACATATTCTCAAAACGTAGGGCTTGTTCAATTAACTGGAGTAAGAAATCGCGTTATTATTTATACTTGTGGTGGTATGTTAATCGTTCTTGGATTCATTCCAAAAATCGCAGCTATTACAACGATCATTCCGAAATCAGTACTGGGCGGTGCGATGTTAGCAATGTTCGGTATGGTAATGGCATATGGTATTAAAATGTTAAGTAGCGTTGATTTTGGTAAACAAGAAAATTTATTAATCGTTGCATGTTCTGTCGGAATCGGACTTGGAGTTACAGTCGTTCCTACTTTATTCTCACAACTTCCTGAAAATATTCGTATTTTAACAGATAACGGAATTGTACTTGGAAGTGCGTCAGCAGTACTTTTAAATATCGTATTTAATATGGTGCCGCAGCGTAAAGTGAAAATAAAAGAAGAGCCGGTGTCTATGCAAAATGCGGTAAGAGAAGCGTAAAAAAGCAAGGTCTCATTATGAGACCTTGCTTTTCTTTTTAAGTGGCATCATTTTCCCGTACGTACCAAGACGCCAAATGTACTCAAGTGGCCCGTATTGATAATGTGAAAGCCACCAGCGGCTAATAAAGATTTGTAACGTGTAGAAACTAATGCAGAATATTGGTCCAACCCATAATGGAGCAGGATAATAATTTTTAAGGAATAGACCAAATACAAGTAATGTAACAATTGTATGCGAGATGTAATTTGTTAATGCCATTCGTCCAACGTATTGGAATGGACGTAATAACGTTTGCCATTTTTCTTTTTGTAATAAACGCATTAGCGTGAAAATGTAGAATATGAATAACGTTTTTCCGCTAAACATTGTAAAGACCTGCATATAAATTGGTTCATAAAATGGTTTTGATAAGAAGTAACGGACCATGAAGAACCACATTGGTAATGTTAAAAGGAACATAATAATTTGCCATTTTTTAAGTTTTAGATCTAACTCTTTCGTGCGGCGGAAAATATCCTTTTTGCCGGCGTATAAACCAAGCAAAAATAGCCCAACTGTTTCTGGAAGCATAAGTAAATTTAATCCAATTCCATCAGCGTAAAATGCATGGAAACGATTTTGTATTTGTGACGGCCAGTCTTCTAATGGCATGATAGGTAAGGAAAAACCTAGCTCTTCCTTTGGTACCAATGCAACTGTAATACCAGCCATTAGCATAATGAATTGAAAAATACTCAATAAAACGATAGCCCATATTAAAATAGTACGAGGTTCTCTCTTATAAAATAAAAATAAGAAAAATCCAGCAATCGCATAAGTATGTAAAATGTCTCCGTCCCATAAAAGAACGTAATGTAAGAAACCGAATAATAATAAAATAAGTAAGCGGCGAACAAATAAAATTTTCGGATGATCTGTTTTTGCTTCAGCACGAGTCATAAAAATGTAAAAGCCTAGGCCAAATAAAAACGAAAAGATAGTATAAAACTTTGTTTGAATAAACATATCGTAAAATAGACGGATATAGCTATCTAGCCCTTCATAAACTCCTGAAATATCACGTGAGTCAATCCCAGCGATAACAGGCCAGTTCACAAGAAAAATACCTAGTACAGCTATTCCTCTAATAATATCGATGGAGTGTATCCTCTCGCCTTGTGAAATATTTTGTGTCATTATTTTCCTCCCTGTTAAGTAATTCCCTTTTATTATACAAAATGTAAGATGGAGGGTATAGGGTGGATTTCCATTTTTTTTAACTATTAAGTTATGTAAGATGCGATATAATAAGAGGGCACAACAAGTTTTAACCTTTTTCAAAACAGGCAGTAAAGCTCCTTCTTATAAGGAGCTTTCTTTATGAAAAGTGTTGATAATGATTCTCTTTAATGATAAAATATATTTAAAATTGATAATCATTATCAAAAAGGTTGGTGTGTAAGTATGGTATATGCATTAGTAGCAGGTACAGTCGCTGTATATGCAGTTATTGCAAAGTATGTTTTAAATGGAGTAGGAACAGCAAAATGAGTGATATGACATAAAATCCCTTTCATTTGTAAAAAGAATGAAAGGGATTTTTTATTTTTAATGAGAATATGCTGAAAATTTAGTATGATAGTAAAGTGAAACTGTAATCAATGGGTAGGTGTAACTCTCACTGGTTATGAGCTCGCAAATAGCGGGGAAAAGTATATACATCTTGGATAAAGGGGAACAAGGGGATGACAAACATAGTACAGACAAACGGTATGAAAAAACTTGTTTGTTTTTATGAAGAGTGGCAAAAACACGGCGATGCAGAGAATAGTTTAAAGTTGTTTGAGGTGATTCAAAAATATAAACAAGAACAGCTTATGATAGCGTTCTGTGGTCACTTCTCTGCAGGGAAATCAACGATGATGAATCATCTATATAAAGCGCAGTTGTTACCAACAAGTCCAATTCCGACAAGCGCTAACGTTGTCAAAATTGAAAAAGGAATGGATCGTGTTGTTGTAACGGTTAAATCTGGAGAACAGTACGAGTATGACGGTGCATATTCAGCTGAAGAATTAAAACAAATTTGTAAAGATGGTGATGAGGTAATTGGTGTTCACATTTATCGGAATGATGCGCCAATTCCTGAAGGGGTTATGTTAGTAGATACACCAGGGATTGACTCAACAGATGATGCCCACCAATTAGCGACAGAATCAACGCTACATCTAGCAGACGTAATTTTTTATATGATGGATTATAATCACGTCCAATCGGAAGTGAATTTGCAATTTGTTAAAGAATTGAAACAACGTAATAAAACGGTTTATCTCGTTGTCAATCAAATAGATAAACATAAAGAAAATGAATTGTCGTTTGAGAATTATAAAGATAGTGTAAAGCAATCGTTCTTTAACTGGGATATTGAAGTAGATGGAGTATATTATACGTCATTACGAATGATGAACCATCCACATAATGAAATTGGAAGCTTAGAAACGTTAATTACTTCTATTATGAAAGAAAAAGAGCAGTATGTAAGGACTGGAATGGAGCGAGAAACAGAATATTTAATGGGGGAACATTTCTCGTTTATTGTTTCTGAAAATGAAAAAGCTCTTTTGAAATATGAGGAAGAGTTAGCATCACCACTTTCTATTTCAGAGGTAGTTGAAAAGAAGGAAGAGTTAACGGAAGCGAAAAATCGTGAGGCAAGTAAAGAGTCTCATGTGAGAAATGAATTTATAAAAGGCCTACAAGCTATATTAGATAACGCGTATTTAATGCCATTTGAAATGAGAGAATTGGCAAATGCGTACTTAGAAACGAAATTAACAAAGTTTAAAGTCGGTTTGCTATTTGCGAAAGGAAAGACGGAGCAAGAAAAACAAAGGCGTGTAGAGGCGTTTTATTCTGCCCTTCAAAAGACTGTTGAAACGCAGCTTGATTTTCATGTGAAGGAATTTATTGTAGCCTTCTTAAAAGAAGAAGGATTGTTCACGGAGGAAATTGGGAAAGACATATATGGGTTAGAAATTGCTTTCGGACCAGAAATGTTGGCTGAGGTAATTAAACAAGGCGCAGGTTTCACAGGTGATTACTTACTTCTTTATACAGCGGATGTAGCGAATGAACTAAAGAAGCGTTATTTTATAAAAGCACAGCAAATTTTTGATAAAAGTGCGGTCGTTTTAAAGCAAAAGGTGAGGGAAGCAGTTGCTCGTATTGAAGAAGAGATTGAAACATATACGATGTTGCAAACGGCGAAAGAAACACAATTACAATACAATAACAATTTGGCGGCATATGAAGACTATTTACGAAATGTTTGGCACGATCATGTTGCTACGCCTGAAGGTTTGCAAATAGATGAGATATTGCAAAGGGAAAAGCAAATTGTTAGTGAGAAATTTACACTACAAGAGCAGGAAATCGTAAATGATAACGTAGCGATTCATGAAGAAGAGCTGAAAGGAACGGCGGCTTTAAATATTCAGCGGATATTAGAGAAAGTGAAAAAAGCTGAAACGATATTAGAGCCATTGCCAGCGCTGAAACATGTACAGCAAGAGGTAATAGAGAAAAGAAGACGTGTAGAAACAAAACAATTTACAGTAGCGTTATTCGGGGCATTTAGTGCTGGAAAATCATCATTTGCCAATGCCTTACTCGGTGAGAAAGTACTTCCTGTATCACCAAACCCGACGACGGCAACGATTAATCAAATTTTGCCGGTTACAGAGGAAAAACCACATGGAACAGTAATTGTTCAGTTTAAATCAAAGCAAGCGTTATTAGAAGATATGAAAGCTGTTTATAAGCTGTTTCATTATGAGATTGCTACGTTAGATGAAGCGTTAGCACAAATTGATAAAGTTATGAAATATCCTTCACCAACTGGGAAGCAAAAAACAACATTTAGCTTTTTACGAGCGGTACAAAAAGGGTATGATGCAGTTTCTACTTATTTAGGAGAACAAGTACAAGTTACATTAGAAGAGTTCTCTGATTATGTAGCGAATGAAGAGAAATCATGCTTCGTTGAGTATATGGAACTTTATTATGATTGTGCTTTAACAAGGCAGGGAGTAGCGCTTGTAGACACACCTGGAGCGGATTCTATCAATGCTCGCCATACGGATGTTGCATTTCAGTATATTAAAAACGCAGATGCTATTTTATTTGTAACATATTATAACCATGTATTCTCTCGTGCTGACCGTGAATTTTTAATTCAGCTTGGTCGTGTAAAGGATACTTTTGCCCTTGATAAAATGTTCTTCTTAATTAATGCGGCGGATTTAGCAGAGTCTGAAGAAGAACTTGAAATGGTAAAAGGTTATATCGCAGATCAGCTACTGCAATACGGTATTAGAAATCCGCGTTTATTTGCAATTTCAAGTTTATGTGCGCTTGAAGAGAAACAAGGAAAGAATGTTGAAAAAGAGAAGTATGGTATTTTACAAAACTCTGGGATTACTAAGTTTGAGGAATCATTTACGTCCTTTATGATGAGAGATTTAATGCTTGTTTCTGTGCATGCTCTATATGGTGCGTTGCAAGGGGCAGATCAGCTTTTAGTAAACATGATAAAGGGTGCAAAGCAGGGGAATGAAGAGAAAGAGAAGCAAACGAAAAAATATGAAGCAGAGCGTGATCAACTACTTCATATCATTTCTTCATATAGTGTACTTGCTGAAGAACAGGCGATGCAAAATGAAGTGAAAGAGTTGCTTTATTACGTGCAACAGCGTCTATTCCTCCGCTATAATGATGTGTTTACTGAATTTATTAATCCGGCATCACTTCGAACGGATGGAAATGTGAAAACACAATTGCAACAGTGTGTTATGGAATTAGTAGCATTTATTCAGCATGATTTATTACAAGAAATGCGTGCGACATCATTACGCCTTGAAAAATGGATAGACGAAGCGATGAAGCGTGCAAAGGATGAAATTGTAGTGAACTGTAAAGTAGAAAATGAATCAATTTCTATGAATGGAACAGTGGAGTATGAATACAAAGATATTACACATAAAGAACCGTTCCCTTCAGTTGAAATAAAAGATTTCAAAAAAGCACTGGCACATTTTAAAAATGAGAAAAGCTTTTTTGAAAAGAATGACAAGGCTTTTATGCAAGAAGACGCTAAATCTGTATTAGAACCGCTCGTATCAAACTATGTAGCTGATGAAAAACATTTATTTGTTCATCATTATAAGCAAGAGTGGGATATGAAGTGGAATTTATTCGAAAAAGTGATGCAGCAAGATGTGATGAACTATTATGAAAGTATATTGTTTGCATTGGCTGAAACGATCGATGTATCTCTCTATGAACAAAGTAAAGAACAATTGCAAAAGCAGTTAGTAGAGATTGAAAAAGAAATTTATGTTATATAGTCGTTATGAGAAAAAGATTCGTTCAATTTTCTTTTGAAGTACAGTATCTAAAGATTTTACAAATCCAGCAAATTCATCGGTAGAAATCATATGAGTAAGAACGAGTCGTCTGCCATCTGGTGTTTCACCGCATAAGACGAATGAAGAAAATTCATATGTTTTGTTTTCAACTACTAATTTTGGATAGGAATACGTGTCGCTTTTCTTCTTCTTTCCATCAATAGAGATGACGTTGCATTTTTTCTCATTGTTGTCCATGGTGAATCCCTCCTTTCTATTATTTATGGTAGACAAGGAGGGTTTAGAACAATAGAGAAGGGGGAATTTTTTATGTCTGTTGTAATAGAACGTATTCCAAAAGAGGCTATACCGAAGGCTTTATTGTTACTTGCTGATCCAAGTGAACGGCAAATAGCTACGTATGTACAAAGAGGATTAACATACGTAGCTAAGCAGGGGGGGAGCGTTATCGGTGTATATGTTCTTTTGGAAACAAGGCCAAAGACGATGGAAATCATGAATATTGCGGTTGCAGAGCATTTGCAAGGAAAAGGGATTGGGAAGAAGCTATTAAGGCATGCTGTAGAAACTGCTAAAGGATATGGTATGTCAAAACTTGAAGTTGGTACAGGCAATTCTAGTGTTTCACAACTTGCTTTATATCAAAAATGTGGATTTCGTATTTTTTCTATTGATTTTGATTACTTTTCGAAGCATTATGAAGAAGAGATTATTGAAAATGGAATTGTATGTCGTGATATGATCCGCCTTGCAATGGAATTGAATAAAAACGTATAACTATTTAGGGGGAAGAGAAGATGGAAGTACATAAAGCAATTACAGCACATTCTCGTAAACAAAATGAAAGTGTAAAAGCATGTTTACAATTAGATGCACAGCGTGAAGCAGCTATTGAAGCTGCCGTATCTCTTGCGTCAAATGGGAAAGAATTTTCGGTTGATGTAATTAATGTTGTAACGAAGCAGATTAATGATCTTGCAAAAAATGGTGTTACCTTGCAGCGTAAATATGTTACAGAAGAAATGGTTATGGAGTATGTAAGTCGTTTGAAAGAGAAAGAAGGTCGTTAAAGATGATAGTTACAGTCGAATGGTTACGTGAGCATATAGAAGATGAGAATGTCCGTATAATCGATTGTCGTTTTGATTTAGCGAATCCTAATTGGGGTAGAGAAAAGTATGAAGAAGGACATATTCCTCATGCGTTATATTTTGATTTGAATTTAGATTTATCAAGTCCTATAGCAGAACATGGTGGCCGCCATCCTTTACCAAATATTGAGGAGTTTGCAGACAAGCTTTCGAAGGCTGGTATTGATGAACATACGACAGTAATTGCGTATGACAGTCAAGCCGGTGCAAATGCTGCTCGTTTATGGTGGTTATGTAACTATGTAGGACATGAGAAAGTATATATATTAGATGGTGGTTTCCAGGCTTGGAAAGAGAATGGACTACCGACAACAGCGGAAATTCCTGTTGCTATACGAAAAACATTCAAAGCTAATATACAAGATCATATGCTTGTAACGATGGAAACGGTCAGAGAGAATATCCGTGCAGGTGCGGATGTTACATTAATTGATTCAAGAGAGCCGAAACGTTATGCTGGTGTAGAGGAACTTGTCGATCATAAAGCAGGACATATTCCAACAGCAGTAAACCATTTTTGGAAGGATGGAATGTTGCAATCAGGACAATTTAAGAATAAAGCTGAGCAACAAGAACGATTCCAAAACCTGTCGAAAGATAAGGAAACCATTGTATATTGTGGTTCTGGTGTTACAGCGTGTCCAAACATCCTTGCATTAAAATTAGCTGGATTCCAAAATGTTAAATTGTATGCAGGTAGCTGGAGTGATTGGATTTCTTATCCAGAAAATCAAATTGCAAAAGAAGAAGATTAATCACTTGCATGCAAAAATAATTTGTATTAAAATAAGGTCACAAGCAAGAGATTGCTCGAAAAACTTTGTATTTTACACATTGGAAACAATGTGATAATATAACGACAAGTAAATAATACATCCTGCGGTGTGCGTAACTTATTTATGTCTAAAACCGATGTTAGTTATACGGAAGCTCAATATTTAGCGACCATCATCAAGCCTTCCTTGTGGAGGAAGATGTACGGTAACTGTGAGGGCATCCACCTGCGAGTAGCGGGTTTTTGGACATTTACGAGGAGCGGCACGTGCGGGGGTCTTATTTCAACTAACCTTATATAAAATTCCTACGGTGTACGTAGCTTATGCATGTCTTAAACCAATAAGTTTAATATGGAAGTTCAATATTTAAATGTAGCTAACATGCCATCTTTTTAAGAAGGAAGTTACAAACATTTGTGAGGGCATCCACCTGTGAGAGCAGGTTTATGGACATCTAGAGAGAACGGCATATGTGGGGCTATATAAAAACCTTACGTTTTATACGTAAGGTTTTTTTGTTGCATAGATATATTAATATTATCTTGATTCACCTGTGAAGTTTCCGTAATAAATGTAGCACTTTCTGTCTTCATCAATCTCTCTTGAATCCAAGGAGAATTCCATAGACATGCCGTCTCGCTGAATATATATAATATCTGAATGAAGAGATGGTAAAATTTCTTCGTAGTTCCATACATCTTGACTATCTACTAAGCTTGAACTCGTTTCACTTAGTTCTCTAATTTCAAAACCGATGTGGGAGTATGTAGGGTCTGAAGGGTCATTGGCGAAAACTTCTTTTTGAATATAAATAACTGCTGTTCCGTCTGGATCAACCGAAGTTGCAGTAACAACATAAGTATTTTTCTCTTTAATAAAATATTCACAAGTCATGCGTGCGATAATTTCAGAATTAGAAATATTGGCGTAGTTCCATAAAGCAGGATACCCTTTCGTTTCATCATTAAGTCGATATTCTAAGCGCATTTAATCCCTCTTCTTCCTTTTTCTTCTACTTTATCATGCCATCCTATATAATAGGAATAGAATTTAAAAAGGGGAGTGCGAAGGTGACAAAAACGAAATGGTTAGTAGGTGGTGTCGTAACGTCTTTAATGACTGGCACTTTATTTGGTTGCGCACAAGATCTTCCCCCAAAACCGAATGATAATAGTTGTTCTGATTGGGATTGGGATGATGAACTTGGGGTATGGCAGTGTGATGATAGTAGTTCAGGTTATCGTGGGCATTATTTCTATGGTGGGCGATACTATCAAAATAAATCCACTTTTAAAAATTCATCGGCGTTTAAATCGTATCAATCGTCTGCTGAATTTAAAGGTGGAATTGGAAGCGGTTCAAAGGGAGGATTTGGGGGCTAAAATATGTCGCAATACATAAGGGATCGAAAAGAATTTTATTTAAAATATCCGAATTTTTGGTCGGATTTATATGAATGTGAGTATAGTTTGTTTCATGTTTTTTCTATAACAAATCAGACTTTGGACCAATTACACTTAGCGACTGAACGAATGGGGAAAATATTTTTTAAGACTGCTAGACTGCTGCGTAATTTAAGTGACGAACAGCTTCTAGATCTTGGCTTTCCATCCGCGAGTTTATCATTCATTAGAATGAAAGGGCTTTATCCTGAATCTGTAATTTCGCGATTTGATTTTGCTGTAACAGAGGATAACAAAATTAAAATGCTTGAGTTTAATAGTGATACACCAACTTTTATTGTGGAATGTTTTCAAATGAATGGAAAAGTTTGTGAAAATCTAGGCTATGATGATCCAAACTCAGATCAAGAACGATTGCTATCTTCTGGTGTTACGAAAGCTGTAATGGAAGCGACAAAGGAATTAGACAATCCAAATGTTGTTTTTACAGCACATCATGAACATATCGAGGATTGGAATACGACTATGTATTTGAGTCAGCTATGCCATGTTGAAAATAAAGTAGTGCCAATGTCAGAACTTAGAATTACAAAAGATGCTCTAGTTGATAAAGATGGGGCGAAGATTGATGTTTTATATCGCCAAACATATCCGATAGAAGATTTAATTGAGGATCAAGATCCTGAAACAGGAGATTTGGTAGGTGTGGAACTGCTGCAACTTGTAAAAGCCGGAAAGCTTTTTATAATAAATCCTTTGTCAGCATTTTTACTTCAGCCAAAATCGATTCAGTGTCTTATTTGGGGGTTAGCAGAAGAAGAGGTCTTTTATACAAACGAGGAACAACAGTGGATTAAAGAATATATGTTACCTACATATTTAGAACCAGATTTATTTTTAGGAAAAGGTTCTTTCGTTCAAAAACCTTCATTTGGTAGAGAAGGAGATACAATTACGATTCGCGATAAGGATGAAAATATTATGCTTCAAAATGCACATCAAACGTATAAAACTGCACTGCCGATATTTCAAAAGTATACAGAACTGCCAGTCGTATCCTTGGAAACAGAAAAGGGGATGGAGAAACTGTCCTATGTGTTTGGTTCTTTTTTAATTGCTGGAAAAGCGAGTAGTATCGGTATTCGCGCGGGAGAAAAGATTACAGGAAATGAATCGTACTATTTACCGGTAGGTATAAAAAGGAGGAGGAAAAATGATTAATTTTTTATTATATTTAGCAGTAACACTTGGACTTTTATGTATTGGTCTGTTCTTGATGGAAGTGACAACGAAAGTTAAGGAATTTAAGTTAATGGCTCAAGGGAATAAGGCGGTAAGCTATGTGCTTGGAGGGCGATTACTTGGGTTAGCTATCGTTTTATATTCGACAGCAGCTAATTCAATTTCACTTCTTGATATGATTTCGTGGGGAGCAGTTGGGATTTTGGCTCAAATTATCGTCTTTTATTTAGCTGAGTGGCTTACACCACGCTTTAATATAAACAAAAGTCTTGAAGAAGATAATCAAGCAGTCGGTCTTTTTCTTATGTTTTTATCGCTTTCAATTGGGATTGTAATCGCTGGTTGTATAACTTATTAAAAACTTTACGTTTAAACGTAAAGTTTTTTATTTTATACCGCTATTTGCCGGACAGCCCGATTGGTGAGGGCTAATAATCAGTGGCGGATGAACAAAACCCCCACTGATGAAAGTTTCACTTTATATACGTTAGTTTGCCATACCATTTGAAAAAATTGTAGGCTACGGTTGACATCTATTTTAAATAAGAGTAACATTTTCAATGTAATGAAAATAAGTCTCTGTTAGGTGAGGCTCCTGTATAGAGAAATGCTACTGCCCAAAAATGTCGAGAGACGCCAATGGGTCAACAGGAATGATCGAATTAAGGTTTTTCTTAACGTAGCTGGTAATGTACCTATGCTATACAGTGCTAAAACTCGGTGAGGGAGAGGTCCGTAGATTTCTAATTATATTAGAAATCGTTTATTTGTGTATGTAATGGCCGCTACTCTCTTAAGGGTAGGGGTCTTTTTTGTTACCAAGCTATGAGTAATTTCATATTATAAACTATAAAATTAAACGAGGAGGTGAGGAGCATGTCAAATTCTGACTCGGTTCCGTTACCCATATACTTCAAATCAAAAATATATGATGTAGGCAGGAAACGATTTGTTCCTCCCTCTATATTTATCACAATGTAGCGTTTATAAAGCGCGAGACACTTTCACAGTAAAGTGGATAAATTGAGAAACAAAGCGTTTCTTCCTATGTTGTAAAGGAGGAGACGATAATATGTTATATGCAAACAAAACTGTGGGTAACACGTCATATAAACTAAGTAAAAAATCAATAAAAGAACAAACAATGCTCCAAAAAAATAAAGATTTATTAATTGAAATTGCAACAAGAGATGTAAAATCTGTATTTGCATATTTTAAAACAACAAGAGACGGACTATCAATGAAAGAGGCACAAAAACGTATTCAAGTATATGGCCGAAATGAACTAACTTCAAAAAGAGCACTTCTTGCGGAAGTAATGATGAAGCTAGGTGGCATGATTCCAGGTTTTTCAAAACAACGTGTGTGTGATGAATTACAACGTGAAACGATTACTGTATCTAGAGTAGAATATTCTAGTAGTACAGGGCTAAATAGTGAACTGAAAATGATGGAGATACCTGTGCAAGAACTTGTACCTGGAGATATGATTTTTCTTTCGGCTGGAGATGCTGTGCCAGCTGATGTACGTATTATTTATGCAGATGATTTATTAGTGAATGAGTCTGTGTTAACGGGAAACGAAGCGAATATAGAGAAGTTTGAGAGCTGCTATCACCTTGAACGTAAACGATTTATTCCATTAAAACGGATGAAAGATTATAATCCACTTGAGCTTGAAAATGTATGTTTTAAAGGTTCGCATATCGTTAGTGGAAATGCAAAAGCTATCGTTGTTTCTACTGGAAAAAATACGTATTCAGGTATCTTGCATACTTGTTGTAGTAGAACGTCTTAATGTGTTAATGATGCTAAATATACAAAAACAATGTATAATAGACAAAGTTGAGCAAAAACGTAGAATGGTAATCTATTTATATAACCTTACGTGATAACGTAAGGTTATTATTTTTTTAATAGGAGAGGAATTATGAAAAAAGTATTATTAGTTGATGGTATGGCACTATTATTTCGTGCTTTTTACGCAACAAGTGTCTACGGACAATTTATGAAACGACAAGATGGAACCCCTACGAACGGGATTCATGGTTATATGAAACACTTATTAACAGCTACGCAAGCGATCGAACCAACACATATCGTTACATGCTGGGATATGGGAAGTACGACATTTAGAACAGAATCGTTCTCGAATTATAAAGCAAATCGTGCAGCGCCACCAGAAGAATTAATTCCTCAATTTAATTTAGTGCAAGAAATGACTGCAAAATTATCCATTCCAGTTATCGGTATGAAAGGCTACGAAGCCGATGATTGTATCGGTACGCTTGCAAAACAATATTGCAATGAAGCTGAAGTTTATATTTTAACAGGTGATACGGATTTGCTTCAACTTGTTGATAAGAACGTTACAGTTATGCTTCTGCGTAAAGGAATTGGAAATTACGAATATTACACACCGGAGAAAATCATGGAAGAAAAAGGTGTAGAGCCGTGGCAAATCGTCCATGCAAAAGCTTTCATGGGAGATACAAGTGATAATTATCCAGGTGTAAAAGGTATCGGTGAAAAAACAGCGTATAAGCTTATTCAAGAGCACGGAACAGTATCCGCTGTACTAGAAAATGTAGAATCATTAACAAAAGCGCAGCGTACGAAGATTGAAAGTGATTTAGAGAACTTAAATATTTCGTTGCAATTAGCACAAATTCACTGTGAAGTTCCAATTTCATGTTTACTAGAAGAGGGATTACACACAATGGATGAAGAAAAACTTAGATTTGTTTGTGAAGAAATGAATTGGGGAAGACCTGAAATATTAATAAATATGCTATAAATAGTTTGGAAAGAGGGATGTTGCATAAGTCGAAATTTGACTTGGTGACACCTTCTTTTTGTTTTTGTAAACAGTATTATAGTAAATAAAATTATGTCGAACTCAATTTTAAATATATAAATGTTTCGACAAGATATAATGATAAAAGTTGAGGGGAATAGTAATTTTTATAATGAAGTGAATTAATTTCAACATAGTTTTAGAGAGTCTTTTTTTCGTGTTCACAAAGTTGTCAGAAAATAAACGGAATTTTCATATGAAGTTCAAATAGAATTCACAACAATCAATTATTATAAGGACACACAGATAATTCTTTATCTTTTATATAAACCATCCCCCAAGGAGGACAATGAAAATGAGAAAAAAAGTGAGAAAATCTTTTAAACAATTATTAATTGAAAATAAACAATCACTATTAAATAATAAAGAAAATATGAAAGAAATTGAAGAGAGAATTGAGAAACGACATGTAGCATATAGTGG
>NZ_WEII01000033.1:0-47585 GCF_009183805.1 Bacillus sp. B2-WWTP-C-10-Post-4
TATATATTCAAACCATCCTAATTTTCTGTATCATCCAAGTATAAGTATAAAATAATAACAGTTTTATTTTTAAATTTTTTTAGACATAAAAAAATGGTAACCCGCCGTTACCATTTTTTATAAAATTATCATTTTTCTACTGGGAATGATTTCAAATCCGTCGCTATTTCTGTATTAGAAAACAACTCTCTAGCCTCTTTCAATAATTCCTTATATGTATCTCCTTGATAGCGAGAACTAATGTGAGTTAATATTAGTCGCTTCGCATTTGCCTGAAGTGCAATGCTCGCAGCTTGCTTAGATGTAGAATGAAAATAATCATACGCTTGTTGCTCATCTTCTGCTGCGAAAGTCGCTTCATGGACAAGTACATCTGCATCTTGCGCAAGCTCCCTACTCGCTTCGCAATATCGCGTATCACCTAAGATAGTAATAATTCTTCCTTTTTGAGGTGGGCCGATAAACTCATTTCCATTTAATATCGTGCCATCCTCTAATTCAACTGCTTCACCATCTTTTAAACGTTTAAAGATTGGACCTGGTTTCACACCCATCTCAAGCAACTTATCAACTAAAAGAGCACCTTGTATATCTTTCTCTACAATACGATATCCAAAACATTCTATACCGTGTGACAATCTTTTCGTTTCTACATAAAATTCATTATCTTCAAATACGGTACCTTCTTCTGTTATCTCCACAACTTCAAGTGGATATTTCACATGTGTCGTACTTACCGATAATGCCACTTCAATAAATTGTTTAATTCCTTTCGGTCCATACACCGTTAAAGGCGTAGTTCCTCCTTGAAATGAACGGCTACCTAATAAACCAGGCAATCCAAAAATATGATCGCCATGTAAATGCGTAATAAATATTTTTTCAATGCGGCGCGGACGTACAGATGTATGTAATATTTGATGTTGCGTGGCCTCGCCACAATCAAATAACCAAGTTTGTCCTCGTTCTTCTAACAATTGTAAAGCAATTGCTGAAACGTTCCTTCCTTTTGAAGGAACACCTGCACCAGTTCCTAAAAATACAAATTCCACTTTCTTTCCTCCAGCTCTAAATATACTCTATCTCTCATCTTACGGAATGTTATTTCAAATGGCAAATTGAATTTACATAACCAATCATCTAGACAACTATATAACACGAACATTATACTTAAAAAATTTAGCTATCGTTCGTGTTTTATGGTAAAATGATTATACTACATTTTAAGGGAGCGTTTTATTATGAAAGAAGTATTTCGTTTACAAACTGATTTTTCATCTTCATTTGATCGCTGGGTAAGTTCTTTCGTGTCTGATCACCCAGCACAATTAGAATGGACAACTTTAAAGGAATTAATCCATGAATATACAACATCACATACAAATGATACGTTACCAGCATATATTTCTTCAGCTTTAACATATTACGCCCAACGTGTTTCAACTACAAACAGTTCAGAGATTGTTATTTTTGAAAACCCTACAATCTCGTAATCTATAAATAAAAAAGCACTGGTTACAGTGCTTTTTTATTTATACTTATTTAGTAAATCGTCATATTCCGTCCAAAAGTTTGTATACATCCTTTGATCAAACTCATCTAAAATTATCTTGTCACTTGATTTATTAAATAATTCTTTTGCTTGTAGTGCAAAAGAAACAATTTGTCTTCTATATTCATTTTCATTCAATTCTATATGAAGTCCTTCATAGTATATAGCCTTTTGATCAGTAGAAATAACTTTGACAAAGTCCTTTAAAATCACGTTTTTACCTATATGGTTTATAGTCCAATGAATTGAAATTGGGCATCCTAACATTAGCATAGTGCCACATCCGTGCAAAATAAGCCCCTCTTCATTTTCAATATCACAAATATATTCTTTATCTAAAGTTCGTAACAAAGCTAAAGCTGATTCACTTATTCCCCATTCCTCATCCATACCTGCCTGCGTAATAATCGTTCCAGCCATATTTAAATATATTTCTCCATGAGAACATAAATCTTCCTGCTCATTAAACAACCATTTTTGATTCTCAATATTTATAATAAAATTTTGTGGTACCATTACAAATTCCCCTTTTATAAAAATATTTATTTTCCATATTATTTATAATCAATATCATGCATTTCATCCCATATATCTATTATAAATCCATTTAATATTTTAAAAACACAGATAAAAAAGATATTGACACTAAGATTTTACAGTGCTAACATCAACATGTAATTGAATATGGTCTCTGTTAGGTGAGGCTCCTGTATAGAGAAACGCTGCTGCCCAAAAATGTCGAGAGACGCCAATGGGTCAACAGGAAAGGTCGGAATGAAGGCCTTTTTTAACGTAGCTGGTTTCAGTACCTATGCTATACAGTGCTAAAACTCAACGAGGGAGAGGTGCATGTATTTTGTCATACACAAAAACTGTTTTTATTTATATCTACTAACAGTCTTTGTTGTGGACTCTTTTAACTGCGAATTCAGACCTTTACTCGTTTTGAGTAAAGGTCTTTTTACGTCTATATGCACCTTACTATGAAACAAACATAGCATATTCAGAAACTACTAAATTGTACGGAGGTGAGGAACAGTTGGCAATTGATGATTCGGCCCAGATACCCATACGTTTTACATTCATATTTCATCATGTAGGTAGGAAAGAAACTGTTCCTCACCATTTCAAATAGTTAGGTAACAGATTGTTTCCTCCTTCATGACAGAGGAGGAACTACCGATGTTTAATTTACAAAGACAAGAAACAAAGCATGCTTATGAGCAAGATAGCATGAAAACAAATAACGAATTATTAGTGGAGGTTGCGACACAAGATGTAAGCTCTGCGTTAAAACTTTTAGAAACAACACAAGATGGATTATCTAAACAAGAAGCGTCTCGTAGACTTTCTTTATATGGTCCGAATGAAATAGCTCATAATAAAATGGCGCCGTGGTACATTCAATTTCTATTGGCATTTAAAAATCCATTTATTTTCGTTTTATTAGCTCTTGGAGCACTCTCCTTTTTCACAGATGATATGCAAGGAACGATTGTCGTATCTGTAATGGTCCTACTTAGTGCAACGATTCGGTTCTCCCAAGAATTTCGTTCTCAAAAAGCTGCCGATAAGTTAAAAGCTATGGTTCGAACAACTGCGAGCGTATTTAGAATAAATGGATTTGTACATGAAACAAAAAATGTAAAGAATTTAAACCGAAATTACACAACAGAAATTCCAATTGAGGAACTTGTACCTGGCGATATTATTTCCCTTTCAGCTGGTGATATCGTTCCAGCTGATGTGCGTGTTGTATCCGCTAAAGATTTATTTGTTAATCAATCTTCTTTGACAGGGGAAGCACTTCCTGTAGAAAAATACGAACACTGCTACCATACAGAAAATAAGCATATCTTACCGAAAAACATGAAAAAAAATTACAATCCACTCGATATGGAAAACCTTTGTTTCATGGGAACAAATATTGTAAGTGGCAGCGCAAAAGCTGTTGTCATCTCAACAAGTACCGATACGTATTTCGGCTCTTTAGCAAATAAGGTAATTGGAAAGCGTGTAGAAACAAGCTTTGATAAAGGTGTAAACAAAGTAAGCTGGCTCTTAATTACATTCATGCTTATTATGGCACCTATTGTCCTTCTCATTAATGGATTCACAAAAGGAGATTGGCAAGAAGCTTTCTTCTTCGCTATTGCCGTTGCTGTTGGCCTTACACCTGAAATGTTACCAATGATTGTAACTGCTAATTTAGCTAAAGGTGCCGTTAACATGTCTAAACAAAAAGTAATTGTAAAACAGCTAAATTCTATTCAAAACTTAGGTGCTATGAACATTCTTTGTACAGATAAAACCGGAACTTTAACAGAAGATAAAGTGGTCCTTGTTCGTCACTTAGATCCCAAGGGAAATGAATGCAATCGCGTCTTGCAATTTGCCTATTTAAATAGTTTCTATCAAACTGGATTGAAAAATTTAATAGATAAAGCTGTTATTAAGCATACAGAGGAAAACAATAAATTTAATCCATCAGCTTTTCAAAAGCTAGATGAAATTCCATTCGATTTCGCCCGCCGGCGTATGTCAGTTATCGTAAAGGATATTTCAGGTGAACATACAATGGTTTGTAAAGGTGCCGTAGAAGAAATTTTATCAATTTGTAACTACACTGAAGTGGATGAAAAAATCGTTCCACTCACCGAGGAAATACGTTCAAATGTCAAAAAACTAAGTGAGACACTAAATAGTGAAGGTATGCGAGTTATTGCTGTGGCTTATAAAAAAGATAGAAGAATAAATGATACAGAGTACGCAGTAAAAGACGAAACTGATATGATTCTCAGTGGATATATCGGCTTTTTAGATCCACCGAAACCATCTGCAGCAGCTGCAATTCAAGCATTACAAAAACATGGTGTACAAGTGAAAATTTTAACTGGCGATAACGAAATTGTTACAAGAAAGGTTTGTAAAGAAGTTGGATTAGATATCGGCGAA
Source organism: Bacillus sp. B2-WWTP-C-10-Post-4 (assembly GCF_009183805.1). NCBI lineage: Bacteria > Bacillati > Bacillota > Bacilli > Caryophanales > Bacillaceae > Bacillus > Bacillus sp. B2-WWTP-C-10-Post-4. The sequence goes on from NZ_WEII01000033.1 coordinate 4,508, forward strand.
CCAATCCTCGGTTACGAGATTGATTCTTTACCAGATAAAGCATTAGCAAAACTTGCTGAAGAAACGACTGTATTTGCGAAGCTTAATCCAATGCAAAAATCTCGTATTATACACGCATTACAAGGAAATGGACACACTGTAGGTTACATGGGAGACGGCATTAACGATGCTGTAGCATTACGTGAAGCTGATGTCGGAATATCTGTTAATACTGCTACTGATATTGCGAAAGAAGCTTCCGATATTATTCTACTCGAAAAAAGTTTAACTATATTAGAAGCAGGTATTTTAGAAGGACGTACTACATTCGGAAATATTTTAAAATATATTAAGATGACAGCTAGCTCTAACTTCGGTAATGTGTTTAGCGTGTTAGTAGCAAGTGCTTTCATTCCTTTTTTACCGATGCTTGCCATTCATCTTTTAATTCAAAACTTACTTTATGATATTTCACAACTTTCTATTCCATGGGACAAAATGGATAAAGAGTTTCTAGAAAAACCACGAAAATGGGATACTGCAAACTTACGAAGCTTCATTATTTCTATCGGCCCAATTAGTTCCGTATTTGATATTATCACATACGTAGTCATGTGGAATGTATTTGGTGCAAATACACCGAGCGAGCAATCATTATTCCAGTCCGGTTGGTTTGTCGTTGGATTGTTAACACAAACTTTAATTGTTCACATGATAAGAACACAAAAGATTCCATTTATTCAAAGCACTGCATCAACACCAGTCGTTTTATTAACCGCTCTTATTATGGCAATCGGGATTTATATTCCATTCTCACCACTTGGTGCAGCCGTTGGTTTGCAAGCATTGCCACTTAACTACTTCCCTTGGTTAGTAGGAATACTATTAGGCTACGCTTTTTTAACACAGTTCCTAAAAAAGCTTTATATTAAAAAGTTTCATAGCTGGTTGTAAAAATAAGAATGAGTGGATATTCCCCGCTCATTCTAAAAAACATAACACATATTTATATATGGAGGTGACCATGATGGTATGGTACGACATTGTATTCAGATTAGTTATCGCAATTATTGTAGGAGCTTGCATTGGAATGGAAAGACAATGGAGACACCGAATGGCTGGGTTACGGACAAATGCTCTCGTATCACTTGGTACCTGTATAATAGGAAAGGTGTCATGATTTTACTACTTCATGACACCTTCTACATAAATTTATTTTCTAACTTTTGTTGAAACGACTTCTCTTGCTTACGTAGTAGTTGACTACCTCGTTGTAAAATCGGTGTTCCATACTTATCATTAATTTGATCAATGACAGCAAGTAGTGGTTCTTTTTTCGCATCCTCTTCAAATGAAAACAAATCTAATTGTTTCACCGATTCTGTCTTCCACTCTATTTCAGTAGCTGTAACACCTAGTAAACGAACGGAATCACCATCCCAATGTTGCTTCCATAAACGGGATGCTGCTTGAAAAATATCGCGTTCTTCCCAAATTGCATTTTTCAATTGCTTACTCCGTGTTACTGTTCGCCTATCATGGTATTTAATCATAATTTGAATATTATAGCTGACAAGGGTTCGCTTTTGTAATCTTTTACTCACTGATTTTGATAAACGTTCTAACATATCAAGCAATTCTTTCTCTTCATCCATATCCTTTGAAAAAGTCATCGAGTTACCGACACTTTTATGTTGGCCCATTTGACTCGGATCCACTTCCCTATCATCCGTACCTTTTGCACGCTTTTGTAAATCAATACCGTGCTTCCCAATTTTAGCGCGAATGATATGCTCGTCTCCCTTCGCTAACTGTTCAATTGTATGTATATGAATTTCATTTAATTTTTCAGCTGTTTTTTCTCCAATCCCATGCATTGCTTCAACTGGAAGTGTCCAAATCATTTCTGGAACATCACGTTTTCGAAGTACGGTAATACCGAGAGGTTTTTTCATATCAGAAGCTGTTTTTGCTAGGAAAAGATTTGGAGCAATTCCGATACTACACGGAAGCTGCAACTCTGTTAATAGTGCTTGTTGAATCATCTTTGCTATTTCAAGAGGCGAACCAAGTGCGTAGCAATCTGTAATATCTAAATATCCTTCATCTATTGAGACTGGTTGTATCTTTTCTGTAAAACGGGAAAGGACTTGAAACATTTGAAATGAAGCTTCGCGATATAATGTGAAATTAGGACGCCTTACAACTAATTGCGGGCATAACCTTTTCGCTTCCCAAAGGGGCATCGTCGTACGTATTCCGTATTCTCTGGCCTCATAACTACATGTTATAATAATTCCTTTTCTCTCTTTTTCATTTCCAGCAACCGCTAATGGCTTTCCTTGTAATGATGGATCATGAGCAATTTCAACAGATGCGAAAAAGCAATTCATATCTACATGTAAAATAACACGACCATTTTTCGGATACATTTCTCGCATAGTACTCACTCCCTAATCAGAACGTTCGTTCTTTCATTATATCAAATTTTGCACAATAGTTATAATAATTACTTGTTCTTTTTTATAATCGATATAAAGAGGATATATATGTGAAAGGGTCTGATTATGATGAGATCAACTAATAAAGTGAAACTTTAATCAGCCTCACCAATCGGGTTTTTGCGGGCAGCAGGGCCCCCACTTAACTTCTTTACTTTCGCAGAATTTTGAGGTAGGGAGCTTACTGTCCGGCAAATAGCGGGATAAACTCAACTATACATGCCTTGTAGTTATATTAATCATTGCAATTAATTATTTACTACTTCCGATTTTCAATATGAATACGTTAGGATTATTCCTTCGTCTAGTACATGTAGCAACAACGTATATACTTCCATAGGTTTTCTTATATTGGCTTATACGTCTTGTCAAAGCAATCGAATCAAAATAAAAAGCGTGTAAATCACAATTGATTTACACGCTTTTTCTATTTCATTACTTCGCTACTTCTTCAATAATTGCAACAACTAATTCTGCTGTTTTTGCTAATTCTTCAACAGGAATCTTCTCGTTTGTTGTATGAATTTCTTCATAACCAACTGCTAAGTTAACTGTTGGGATACCATGTCCTGCAATTACGTTTGCATCACTTCCGCCACCACTTTGGTGAAGAGAAGGTGTACGACCAATTTTTTCAGCTGCACGTTTTGCAACTTCTACAACGTGATCGCCATCAGCAAATTTAAATCCTGGGTACATAACGTTTACTTCAACGTCTGCATGCCCGCCCATTTCTTTTGCAGTTGTTTCAAATGCTTCTTTCATTTTCGCAACTTGTGCTTCCATTTTCTCATTGATTAAAGAACGAGCTTCTGCAAAGATTTGTACATGATCGCAAACGATATTCGTTTGTGTACCACCTTCAAAACGTCCAATATTTGCAGTCGTTTCAGAGTCAATGCGACCAAGTGGCATCTTCGCAATTGCTTTCGCTGCGATAGTAATTGCAGATACACCTTTCTCCGGCGCTACACCAGCGTGAGCTGTTTTTCCGCGAATAATTGCGTTCACTTTCGCTTGTGTTGGAGCTGCAACAACGATTTCACCAACTTTTCCATCGCTATCTAATGCGTAGCCATATTTCGCTGTAATACGCTCACGGTCTAATGCTTTTGCACCAACAAGACCTGATTCTTCTCCGACTGTAATAATAAATTCAATTTTACCATGAGGGATATTTTTCTCTTTTAAAACACGGATTGCTTCGAACATTGATGCTAATCCAGCTTTATCATCCGCACCTAAAATTGTTGTACCATCTGATACGATATATCCATCTTTAATAGAAGGCTTAATTCCATTACCAGGAACTACTGTATCCATATGAGAAGTAAAGTAAATTGTATCAACACCATCTTTTGTTGCTGGTAAAGTACAAATTAAGTTACCTGCACCATGACCAGTTACAGCCATTGTGTCATCTTCAAATACTTCTACACCTAAATCTGTGAATTTCTTCGTTAATACTTTGCAGATTTCTGCTTCAAATTTCGTTTCAGAATCTACTTGTACTAATTCCATAAATTCATTTACTAAACGTTCTTGATTAATCATAAGACTGCGCCTCCTGCACTACCATTATGTATGTAACACTATTAATTATAACAGAATTTCGCAAAAGTTTCGAAATACAAGACAAAAAACAGATGGTTTACATGTCTAGATAACCATCTGCTTTCTATTACTCATTTAACAATACCCAGCGCATATGATCTTCCCACACGCCATTTACCATTAACATCTTCCTAGACACGCCTTCATATTGAAAACCTATCTTCGTTACTACTTGTATAGATGCTAAATTACGAGGCATAATCGGAGCTTCTATACGATGTAACTGAAATTCCCCAAAAGCAACTTGAATTGCTTTTCTAAGCGCTTCTGTCGTATACCCTTTGTTTAACTCTGCTTTATCTAATTTATAACTGAGTACACAAGATTGATAAATGCCACGAACGATTAAATTAAATGAAATACACCCAATTATTTTCGTATCATCACCCTTTTTAAAAATCCATAGTCTGATGATTTTCCCTTCTTCGAACTCTTTTCTATCCTTTTGCAACTTTTTCTTTTGATAATCTAGCGTAAAAAAATCATCCGGTCTATACTCTTCCCAAGCTTTTAAAAATTCACGATTTCTGTCGTAATATTGAAGAACTGTTTCAGCATACGACTCATCAATTTCCCTTAAGTATAAACGATCTGTTTCGTATATTTTCATCATCGTATCTCCATTCTTCAGCTTGCCCAACTAAAAATTAACAATATACCCTTTTACTATATTCTCTACACACTCTCAAATTTCCTGTTATATTTTGCAATCCCCTCCCGAATTTTGTCCTCACTCTCCCCTTGTCCATAATTTCATTTCTCGTTACAATGAAATTGTACTGATTTGCAAGGAGGTATAACGATGCATAAAAAAGCTCAAAAAGTTATGGTTTATGTGATGCTAATTTCTATGCTTGTAACAACATTACTTGCTGGCGCGAGTATGTTTTGGTAAAAAGGGCGATGTGTTCGTCCTTTTTTTACTTTTTACACATAACAAAATAAACCATCTCGACATCGAGATGGTTTATTTTATATAAAACACAATCGCTACAATACTAAAGGAAAATGACATTACAAGCGCTATTACAAAACTTGTATATTGTTTCTGCTGAAATGCCCCAATAACAAAAGTGAGATTAAGTAATGCCATACATACAATCGCTACAAGATAAGAACATATATTAAAAGTTGCCAATATGAATGTAATAACAAATAGAAATCCCATAAAAAACTGCATATACGAAAGTTTTGGATTCAAGTACATATGAGCAACCCCTTTATCTAATTTTATCTTTCTATACTCTCATTAACGCACGGTTATGTACACATGTCAAGACAACTTATTATAATAGAAAAAGCCAACCTTTTCGTTGGCTTTTTCATATGCAACGGCTCCTTTTTCTTTTGCCAATTGCTGAAATGATTTTTTCGATTTCACAATCCATACTTTCGTTCCAATTGGAATGCGATCAAACAAATATTCCACATCGTTTTTCTTCATTCTTATACACCCTTGTGAAATATACTTTCCAATTGAACTCGGTTGGTTTGTTCCATGTATTCCATATTTACTTCCATCAGTTCCTCTTGCATTAAATCCAATCCACCTTGACCCAAGTGGATTTTTTGGCGATCCACCTGGAATATCCTTCGCAATGTAATACGGATCCTTTGCTTTCATTACAACATCAAAATTTCCTTCTGGAGTTAATTCATTCGTTTTCCCTGTCGCTACTGGAAAAACCTTTTGAATCTTTCCATCGTCAATGTAAGCTAATTTATTCGTTGCTTTATTTACAATAATAAAAGGATCTCCGGCACGTGGATTATCCCCAAGAGGCCAAATCGGCGATAAAGAAAGACATAATATGATAGAGAGAAGATACGGCATAGATAATTCCTACCTTCTATATAAGTTCTTTTATATTATCCTTTCCCTTAAAGCGACTTTTAATGAGTAAATATTGTTCCATTTCATACACAAGTTGAACAAGTTTCGCACGTATCTCAAATTCTTCGCGTGTAGCTGGCAATGGCATGTCTCTAAATAATCCCCTCATTTCTTGAAGCTGCCTTAAGGAAATAACGCCAGTACTCTCAGGGCTAATAGCATTACCAATGTTTTCAACAACATCTGCAATCATGTCAGCTTGTTCATATGTCCACGATAAAGAAGCTGCTAGTGGTATCATTCGCTCTAAAATTTCGAATTGTTGCATACGCATATTAAAATAACGATAGTAATAATCATCTTCTCGCATAAATGCATTCTCAAGTTTTTTAAACGATAAATCTCTTGCTTCATTTAACATATTCTCGGTTTCAATGAGTTCTGCTCCACTCCAACTACTTTCTCGATTTCGTAAATACACAACCATTTCAAACAAAATCGTTTTAAAATTATTCTCTATTTTATCCTGATACTCTTTTAGCTTATTTTCACTACTCGGCATATACATATTTACTAATAACGCCACGCTAATCCCTATCGTTAATATAGCAATTTCATTTCCAACTATAAGCCATGTAATTTGCTTCAATGAATATAGATGCATAACAATAACTGAACTCGTGACAATACCTTCTTGAATTTTAAGCATTACTGCAGTCGGAATAAATGTAAGTAACAATATGCTAATTGCAAGTGGTGTATAGCCAATCGTTTCAAAAATACAAAACGCGAATGCCATTGATAATACACACGCTAGAAAACGATGTAACGACACTTGAAGTGATTTGCGCTTCGTATTTTGTACACATAAAATAACTAAAATACCTGCTGAACTATAAAATTCTAACCCTAATAACTGAGCAATAAAAACTGCCGCACCTGTCCCTATTGCTGTTTTTACTGTACGATATCCAATTTTAAACATATCATTACTCCTATATGTATAAACGTATTTACAGCTAGTATAAAAAAAGGATGACACAATGTCATCCTTTTCTACTTATTATTCACATAACCTTTTCATATTACAATATTTTTTGTAAAAATTGTTGCGCACGTTCACTTTTCGGCGCTGCAAAAAATTCTTCTGGCGCACTATCTTCTACAAGCTTTCCTCCGTCCAAGAAAAGAACACGATCTGCCACTTCTTTTGCAAAGCCCATTTCATGTGTAACGATAGCCATCGTCATTCCTGTCGTAACTAACGATTTCATAACTTCTAACACTTCTTTCACCATCTCTGGATCTAGCGCCGATGTCGGTTCATCAAATAACATAACTTCCGGTTCCATCGCTAACGCTCTTGCAATTGCTACACGTTGCTTTTGTCCTCCCGAAAGACGATTGGGATACGTATCTTTTTTATCTACTAATCCAACCTTTTCTAAAAGTTTCTCAGCTTTCTTTTCAGCTTCTTGCTTCGTTACCCCTTTTACATTGATAGGAGCATACGTAATATTTTCTAATACAGTCATATGAGGAAATAAGTGAAAATGCTGAAATACCATACCGACATTTTCACGAACATGCATAACATTCGTTTTCGGATTCGTTACTTCTTCCGTCCCAATCCAAATGTGACCATCCGTTGGTGCTTCTAACATATTCATACAACGTAAAAATGTTGATTTCCCTGATCCAGAAGGCCCTATAATTGCGACTACTTCCCCTTTTTCAATTGTTGTTGTAATTCCTTTTAATACTTCGTTTTTACCAAATGATTTATGAAGGTTTTCAATTTTAATCACTTTTCTTCATTCTCCCTTCAATTGCCTTCCCGACTAATGTAAGAATAATGACTAACATATAATAAATCAGTCCAACAAAAAGTAATGGTTCAAGATATTTAAATGTCTCACCGCCTACAATGTAAGCACGACGCATTAAATCAGTCGCGCCTATTACTGTTACTACAGCCGATTCTTTCGTAAGTGTCGCAAATTCGTTCACAAGCGCTGGTAATATATTTTTTAATGCTTGAGGGAAAATAATATTTCTCATCATTTTTCCGTACGGTATCCCTAAAGCCATTGCTGCTTCTGTTTGTCCTTTATCAACCGCTTGAATACCAGCACGAATTACTTCTGACATGTATGCACCTGAATTCAAGCTAAATGCAAGTACAGCAGCTAAGAATGCTGGTATTTCATAACCAATTATTTGTGGGACGCCGAAATAAATAATCATTAATTGCAATACAAGGGGTGTACCACGAAAAATTGATGTATAAAAATCTGCTGCTATATTTAATGCTCGTATTCTAGCAATTTTACAAAGTGCTAATAGCGTTCCTAAAATAAATCCTGCTAAAGCTGATACTGCTACAATTTTCAAAGTAACTTCTAAACCTTTTAGTATATATGGTATCGAAGGCGTAATCGCCGAAAAATCTAAGTTCATTCTTTTCATTCCCCTCACAGAAAAGTGAAAGGCAGCTTATTTTCCGCTGCCAAACCATTTCTTCACTAATTTATCCATTTCTCCACTTTCTTGCATTTTTTTAATTACTTTATTAAATTCAGCTGTTTTATCACTGTTTTTCGGAAGGGCAATTGCTGCTCCAACTTCTTCTGGTGCTTCTTTAATTTCAATTCCTTGTAAATCTTTCATTTTCTCTAAATAATTTTTAGCAACTGTATCTTCTATAATTGCAGCGTCAAAACGACCAGCTTTAATTTCTTGTACGATTTCTGGTATACGGTCACGTCCCTCAACTTGGAAATCTACTTGTTTTTTAAATTCTGAAGCTTTCTCTTCTTGAATAGACCCTGTTTGTACCCCTACTTTTTTCCCTTTTAAATCCTCTACAGATTTAATGTTAGAATCCTTTTTAGAAACGACCATATTTTTCGCAACAAAATAAATATCTGTAAAATCAACATTATTTTTACGCTCTGCAGTTGGCGTCATACCTGCCATTACGAAATCAACTTTTCCTGAACTAAGAGATGCTAATAAACCACCAAAATCCATATCTTTCACTTTCACTTCATACCCAAGTTCTTTTCCGATATATTTAGCAACATCAACATCAAAGCCAATAATTTCATCGCTCTTTGACGCATCTACATATTCATAAGGTTTATAATCTGCTGAAGTTCCCATTACGAGTACTTTTTTATTTCCTTTTGTTTCTTTCGATTCCCCATTACTACAAGCGCTGAATATACTTACAATTAAAATAAGTGCAAACGATATTGATACTAACTTCTTCATCTTTCTTCCCCCTAATAATGTATATTTAAAAGTTTAATAGAATATTTATTCGATGTTTGTATTGTATCAGCACTTTTATTTTTATGCAATATATAAAATAAAAATAAATAATGAAACAATATAAATGCTGTTTGTTATGTATAAAATGATGCATAAAATAACACAACTATGCATATCTCAGAAATTTTAATAATAAATAAAAAAGGCGGCACATCCACTTGATTGTGGACGTGCCGCCTTTTCTCTTATTTTTTATAGTTCTTCACAATTCTCTTCGAAATACGATTGTAATTTCGCAATAACTTGCATCGGTTCATGACCTTCAATTTCATGACGCTCTACCATCGTTACAATTTTTCCATCTTTTAATAAAGCAAATGATGGAGAAGAAGGTGGGTACCCTTCGAAATATTCACGCGCTCTTGCTGTCGCTTCTTTATCTTGACCTGCAAACACCGTTACAAGGTGGTTAGGACGTTTATCATAATGTACGGAATGCGCAGCAGCAGGACGAGCAATACCACCTGCACAACCACATACAGAGTTTACCATTACAAGTGTTGTTCCATTTCTTTTAAACGCTTCTTCTACCGCTTCTGGCGTCGTCAATTCTGTATATCCAGCAGAGACAATCTCTTCACGCGCTTGGCGGACAACATCATTCATAAAAAAGTTAAAATTAATCACTCTTTTCCCTCCTCTAAAACTACCTATTTGTATCTTACCAGTTAATGTTTATGAAATACAAGTAAGTTTACTTGTATTTAAGTATAGAAAAGGTGTTAGAGCTCTTGCTCTAACACCTTTTCTTTAATGACCACGATGTTTTTGCTTTGCTTTTTGTACTTTCATTAAACATCTTCTTTCTTTTTCAGCTTCTCGCTTCTCTTTAGACTGCAGTTTCTTTTCTTGTTTATGCAATTCATAAGATAAACTAATCGCCTCTTGCGCCTTAGTAAAACGTTTAATAGTTGTTTCTTTTGCTGCTTGTCGTATGATACGCTTTATGTTTTTAGGACGCTGTTTTTCTTTAACTTCTACACCACATTTTGCAAAGTGCTGAAAATGCTCTAAAAGTGAACCATTCACAAACATAAGCACTTCTTCATCTGACGGTTCCGCCCCAAAAATATACCTCGCCCCATACAATTTCCCTTTTTCTTTACATGTAATGATTCCAACAAAAAATTGGCCATCGTGATATACTGTCAAATCCATGGACAGCCCCTCCTTTAAAAGATTAGAAATACGGGACATCCCGGAGGGGAAGGTTACTGACATGAAATCATGCGTCTGGACTACCAACCAGAGCTGTGTTTTTGTATTTCTTTCACTATTATTATATCTTTTTTTCCATAATCTTCATATATTCAGCAATCATTTTTTTATGCGATCCTACAATATAGTCAGGTAGTTCTGTTACTGAAAAGAATTTAAGCTGAACTGCTTCTTCTTTATTCATAACAAAATCCCCTTCGTATTCATCCGTATAATAGGCGGTTGTTACAGATTGAAATTCATCACCGTTTTCTAATTTTGTAAAGTAGTTCGCTCCAGAAAATACATTGATTAGTCGCAAGTTCTTCACTTTTATTCCTGTCTCTTCATATACTTCACGATAAGCTGTTTCTTCTGGTGATTCACTAAGCTCCATTAGCCCGCCAGGTAGCCCCCATTTTCCGTACGGCTCTGTCCGCTGCTGCAATAAAACATATCCATTTTCATTTATAACGAGTACAACAGCACCAACTAAAATTAAAGGGCGATGACCAACTATTTTTCGTAATTCTTCTACATATCCCACCGTATCGCCTCCTTTTTCGTTGTCCACACTATTGTATCATATGTACGAAACGACAAAATGCGTATATTTTTCATTTTTTTAACAAAATATTTATTTTATGTGATTCATCTACTGTAGCTAACATAATAGATTCGACTTCTGTACTCTCCTCTAGAAATTCTCTCGCCCACGCTTCTGTTTTTCCTAATAATGCAAGAACATCTTTCTGTATCCTCCCATCCTTTACTAATACAAAAGAAACTGGAGATTTTTTTCCCGCCACTTTAAGATCAAGCCGCGAAACTGCTTCATATTCTGGATACCGAAATATAGAAACGACACCGTTTGCTTCCCATAACGCTAATTTAATCGTTTGAATATCGCTCACATTTCGCATACGAAGTTCCGAAAACAAATATTCCAAGGTAATTCTCGCCTTTTTCAAATTGCTAAAATCAATGGAACCATTGTGTATAAGAATAATAGGTGCAGGCTCTAAAAAGCGTCTCCATCTATCCCATTTCAGCATTAAAACTGAGCTTATAATATGAAGTACAACAAGTATGAACGTTGTAATCATCGATCCCAGTAACCCTACTTTTTCATCAGACAATGCGTTAGAAATATTCCCACCAAGCAATAACACTAATACAACATCTAAAAAACGAAGTTGTGCGATAGACCTTTGCCCCATCGCTTTCGCAACTAATATTAAAAATATGTATGCTATAATAGCCCGAATAACCCATTCACTAGTAGAAAGATGTCGTGCTCCTTCAAAAATATGCATATGCATCACTTTGCACTCCTTACCCGTCTCAAACTGCTATCCTGTTTAGTTTGCAACGTTTATGAGCATATATGTAAAAAAGCTGGTTCGTTTAAAAACGAACCAGCTTTTTTTACTTAACTGAAAACATATATTTTTTATAAGTTTTCCGTACCGATAATATGAGCCCCATCATAATCATATTTGAGAATAAGGAACTTCCCCCATACGATAAGAAAGGTAATGCAATACCTTTTACAGGCATTAATCCAACGATCATACCGATGTTTTGGAATATTTGAACTGTTAATATACCGATTGATCCAGCGCATAATAATGTACCAAATAAATTATCAGCGGAATAACCAATAATAATTGTTCGATATAGTAGTAATAGGAACAAGAAGACAACTAAGGCTGCTACGATAAATCCACCTTCTTCGGCAATTGTAGCGAAAATAAAGTCAGTATGCTTCTCTGGGATATAGACGCTTCCTCCACCGTATCCTTTACCTTCCATTCCTCCACTACCTACAGCTAAAATCGATTGTTGCGTTTGATAACCTTGATCTGCATTTTCAAATGGATTTAACCAACCTACAATACGCGACTGTTGGTGAGGTTTTAGTAAAGTAACTAACTTATTATAGAAAAAATCTGGATACTTAAAGAAAATAAATATTAAAGCAGATAATATGGTCAACGGAATAACTGTACATAATGCTATCAATTTCTTTTGAATACCTGACATAAATAAAATACATGCAATAGCAGCAGCATATAAGAACACCATACCTGTATCCGGTTGGCTATATACAACAGCCATAGGCGGAAGAGAAACTAGCATAATTTTACCTACTAATTTTAAATCCGTTTGGAATGTCCTCGCCATATACTGCGCATTATGTTTCACAGCTATGCTTGCTACTACAAGAAGCAATGCAATTTTGAAAAACTCCGACGGCTGAATTTGTCCAAGTACTGGAAAAACGAACCATCTTTTTGCACCTAATTTTTCAGGTGTGAAGGTGGAAACCGGTAGTATTTTCAAAAGAATAAGTGAACCAAACCCGGCAATATAAAGTGGCCAAGATAATTTTTGCAATTGATCTAAGTCGATGCTTGCAACAAGAAGTAACAATACAACCCCAATTATGTAGTTAACACCTTGTTTCATAGCAAAGTTTGCAGCTCCATACTGTCCCGTTTGCTGACTGCTATATATAGCAGCTATACTCGTCACACATAGTGCACACAAAATTAAAATTAATTTTACATCTAAACTTTTTAGAAACTCGGTACTTCTTTTCATGACATCCTCCTGAAACATTGTTACGGCAAAAATAAAAAACCAGGAGTCAACATTCTTCATGTTTTGACGACTGATTACACATTATCTATAAAACACTTATATAGAATAACTCTCTTTTTCATACAATACAATATATTATACTACAGTTTCGTCAGTAAGATTTGCCAAAAAAATTATTCTTTTCTTATTTTATATCCATATACCATATATCAGCAATGTATTTTCGTAAATTCCTAATACATAATCGTTTATTGTAAGATTACTGGGAAAGATATTTATACATATAGTAGGATGTAGATGAAGAAATAAGATAATAAAAAGCTCGCATAAGCGAGCTTTTTATTAATATACAGATGTATTGTTTTCTGACATGTTTTCTAAAATTTCTTTAACACGTCCTAAGAACTTACCACAAATTAAACCATCAAGTACTCGGTGATCAAGTGATAAACATAAGTTAACCATATCACGAGCACCGAACATTCCGTTATCCATAATTACTGGGCGTTTTACAATTGATTCAACTTGTAAAATAGCTGCTTGCGGGTAATTAATAATACCCATAGATTGAACAGAACCGAATGATCCTGTGTTATTAATTGTAAATGTTCCACCTTGCATTTCGTCTGCTTTTAACGATTTCGTACGTACTTTTCCTGCAAGTTCTGTAATTTCACGAGCGATACCTTTAATTGTTTTCTCGTCCGCTTGCTTAATTACTGGTACAAATAGTTCTTCCTCTGTTGCAACAGCGATAGAAAGGTTAATATCTTTCTTCTGAACAATTTTATCGCCAGCCCACATTGAATTAATTTGAGGATACTCTTTTAACGCTTGTGCTACTGCTTTTACGAAGAAAGCAAAGAACGTTAAGTTAAAGCCTTCACGCTTCTTAAAGTCACCTTTAATTGAGTTACGGTATGACACAAGGTTTGTCACATCTACTTCAATCATCATCCAAGCATGTGGTGCTTCGTGTTTACTACGTAACATGTTTGCTGCGATTGCTTTACGCACACCTGTTACTGGAATTTCGATATCTCCAGGCATTGTAGGTACAGAAACTGGTTTCGCAGCTTCTACTTTTTGCGCTACTGGTGCTGCTTTTGGTGCTTCTGGGCGAGCTTCTACTACTGCCGCTACAGCTTCCTCTTTCTTCGCCGCACCTGCTTGTGGGATATTTCTAGATTCCACTAGCTTTAAAATATCTTTACGAGTGATACGGCCATTTGCTCCCGTACCTTCTACTAGATCTAAATCAACGTTATGCTCACCTGCAAGCTTTAACACAGCTGGTGAAAAACGTGGTTTTCCATCAGTTGGTTGTTTTACTTTCGGTGCTTTTTCAGACGTAGCTACTTCTGCCTTTGATTCTTCTTTTGTTTTTTCCTCAACAGCTGTTGCTGCTACTTCATCTGCGCCTTCTACTTGAATAACACAAACTACTTCACCTACAGCTAACGTATCACCTTCACCAGCGATTAACTCTTTCACAACACCCGTGAAAGAAGATGGTACTTCAGCATTTACTTTATCAGTCATTACTTCTGCAAGCGGATCATACTTATTTACGTGATCGCCAACATTAACGAGCCATTTACTAATTGTGCCCTCTGTAACGCTCTCCCCGAGCTGAGGCATTGTAATATTTTCTACAGCCATGTATAGTCCCCCCGATTAAAATTCCGCAAGTTCACGCATTGCTTTTTCAACTTTATCTGGATTTACCATAAAGAATTTTTCCATTGTTGGTGCATATGGCATTGCTGGAACGTCTGGACCTGCAAGACGTGCGATTGGCGCATCTAAATCAAATAGACAGTTTTCAGCGATAATTGCTGCCACTTCACTCATAATGCTTCCTTCTTTATTGTCTTCTGTTACAAGAAGAACTTTACCTGTTTTAGAAGCTGCTTCAATGATTGCTTCTTTATCTAATGGATATACAGTACGTAAATCAAGAATGTGTGCAGAGATGCCATCTTGTGCTAACTTTTCAGCCGCTTGAAGAGCAAAATGAACACATAATCCGTACGTGATAACTGTAATATCATCACCTTCACGTTTTACATCTGCTTTTCCGATTGGTAATACGTAGTCATCCTCCGGTACTTCACCTTTAATTAAACGATATGCACGTTTATGTTCAAAGAATAATACTGGATCTTCATCACGAATGGCTGCTTTTAATAAGCCTTTTGCATCATATGGTGTAGAAGGGATAACGATTTTTAAACCTGGTTGGTTTGCAAACATCGCTTCTACAGATTGTGAATGATACAATGCACCGTGAACACCCCCGCCAAATGGTGCACGGATTGTAACTGGACAAGTCCAATCATTATTAGAACGATAACGAATTTTTGCTGCCTCAGAAACAATTTGGTTTACTGCTGGCATGATGAAATCAGCAAACTGCATTTCAGCGATTGGACGCATACCATACATTGCTGCACCAATTGCTACCCCAGCAATTGCAGATTCTGCAAGCGGTGCATCAAGCGCACGATCTTCACCAAATTGATCATACAAACCGTGTGTCGCTTTAAACACGCCACCTTTTTTACCAACATCTTCTCCTAAAACGAATACTTTCTCATCGCGTTCCATTTCTTCGCGCATTGCTAATGTAATAGCATCAATATAAGACATTACAGCCATGAAACGTTCCCCCCTATTCTGCGTATACGTGCTTCAATGCATCTTCAGGTGCTGCATACGGAGCATTTTCTGCATATTCTGTTGCTTCATTTACGATATGCATAATTTCGTCTAACATTTGTTTTTCGGATTCCTCAGTTAACACACCAGCTTCTTTTAAATAAGCTGCGAATGTTATAATTGAATCTTTTTTCTTTGCTTCTTCTACTTCTTCTTTATCACGATAAACACGATCATCATCGTCACTAGAATGTGCTGTTAAACGATATGATACTGTTTCAATTAAAGTTGGTCCTTCACCACGACGACCGCGATCTGCTGCTTCTTTTACAGCTTTATATACTGCAAGTGGATCGTTTCCGTCTATTGTATATCCAGGCATACCGTAACCAATCGCACGATCTGATACGTTTTTACATGCTAATTGTTTTTCGACTGGAATAGAGATTGCATATTTGTTATTTTCACACATAAAAATAACAGGTAGTTTGTGTACACCAGCAAAGTTTGCCCCTTCATGGAAGTCACCTTGGTTTGAAGAACCTTCTCCAAATGTAACGAACGTTACTAAATCTTTCTTCTCCATTTTTCCAGCTAGTGCAATACCAACTGCATGTGGTACTTGTGTTGTTACTGGAGATGAACCTGTAACAATACGATTTTTCTTTTGACCGAAGTGACCAGGCATTTGACGACCACCAGAGTTTGGATCTCCAGCTTTCGCAAAAGCAGACAACATAAGCTCTTTAGCTGTCATACCAAATGCTAGTACAACACCCATATCACGGTAGTATGGTAATGCATAATCTTTCTCTCTATCAAGAGCGAACGCCGCTCCAACTTGTGCAGCCTCTTGTCCTTGACAAGAAATTACGAATGGAATTTTACCAGCGCGGTTTAATAACCACATACGTTCGTCAATTTTACGTGCAAGTAACATCGTACGGAACATTTCTAATACTTGCTCATCACTTAAGCCAAGCTCTTCATGGCGCTTTTCTTTTACTTCTGCCATTTTTCATAACCTCCTAAATCCACATTTTTATGCGTGTAACGCTCTTCCATCTACAGCAAGTGCTGCTTCACCAATCGCCTCAGATAATGATGGATGCGGATGAATTGTATGTGCTACTTCCCAAGGTGTTGCATCAAGTACTCTTGCAAGACCCGCTTCAGAAATCATATCTGTTACATGTGGTCCAATCATATGAACACCAAGAATGTCATTTGTCTCTTCATCAACTACAAGTTTTACGAAACCATCTGATTCTCCGTATACAAGTGCTTTTCCGATTGCGCGGAATGAGAACTTACCTACTTTTAACTTATAGCCTTTTTCTTTCGCTTCTTGTTCTGTTAAACCGACAGAAGCAACTTCTGGACTGCTATATACGCATTTTGATACCATAGAGTAATCAATTGGTGTAACTTCTTTCCCTGCAATATGTTCTACTGCAGCAATTCCTTCATGAGAAGCAACGTGAGCAAGTTGCAGGCCACCGATTACATCTCCAATTGCGTAAATATGCGATTCTTTCGTTTGATAAAACTCATTTGTTTGAATGTATCCTTTTTCCACAACGATATCTGTGTTCTCTAAGCCAATATTTTGCGTATTCGCTTGTCTTCCTACAGATACAAGCATTTTTTCTGCTTTAAATTCTTTATTTTCACCGTTGTGTTCAGCTTGGATTGTTACTCCATTATCTTTTACCAATGTTTCTGGTAATACTTTTGCACCAGTTACCACTTTAATACCTTTTTTCTTAAATAGACGTTGCATTTCTTTTGAAACGTCTTGATCTTCTAGTGGTAATATTGTTTTTGCATACTCTAATACTGTAACTTCTACACCGAAGTCAGCAAGCATAGATGCCCACTCAATACCGATTACACCGCCACCAACGATAATAATCGAACTAGGAAGCGTTTCCATTTTTAGGGCATGATCTGAAGACATTACGTACTCTCCGTCTAATTCTAAACCTGGTAATGAATTTGGACGAGAACCTGTTGCAATAAGTACATTTTTTGGAATTAACATTTCATTCTCTTCTCCACTTGCAAGTTCAACTGAAATTGTCCCTGGCATCGGAGAGAAAATAGATGGGCCAAGAATACGGCCAATACCTTCAAACACATCAATTTTACCTTGTTTCATTAAGTGTTGAACGCCTTTATGAAGCTGCGTTACAATCTTCTCTTTACGCTCTTGTACTTTCGCAAAGTTTAGTTCTACATTGCTTGCAATAACTCCGAACTCTTCGCTTTTTTTAGCAGTTGCATATACTTCCGCACTACGTAAAAGAGCTTTACTAGGGATACATCCTTTGTGTAAACAAGTACCACCAAGATTTTCTTTTTCGACTAGTGCAGTTTTTAACCCTAGTTGTGATGCACGAATTGCAGCAACATATCCACCAGTACCGCCGCCAACGATGACTAAATCATATTCTTTTGCCATTATCTCAACCCCTAGCTACCGTTTCTTTTTCACGTACAACGTATTCTTTTGGAGCTTCTTCTTCACGTAATACACGAAGTGCTCCTTCTGCTAACGCTTCTAACTCATCTTCGCCTGGATGTACGATAACATCTGCAATCCAGTCCACTCGCTCTTTTATTTCATCGACAAGAATTTTACTGTATGCCAGTCCACCAGTTAATACGATTGCATCGATTTTCCCGTGAAGTACAGCGCTAGCTCCGCCAATCTCTTTTGCAACTTGATATGCCATTGCTTTATAAATAAGAGTTGCTTCAGGATCACCTTTTTCAACCATTTTCTCTACTTTAATCGCATCATTTGTACCGATTAAACTTACAAGTCCACCTTGTCCGACAAGCTTTTTAATCATTTCATCTCGGTAATACTCACCAGAGAAACACATTTCTACTAGTTGCCCTACTGGCACTGTACCAGCACGCTCTGGACTAAATGGTCCTTCTCCGTTTAAACCGTTATTCACATCGATTACTCTTCCTTTTTTATGAGCACCAACTGTAATACCACCGCCCATATGTGTAACTAATAAATTTAAATCCTCATATTTGTGGTTTAACTGTTCGGCTACTTTACGAGCAACTGCTTTTTGATTTAATGCATGGAAGATACTTTTACGTTCCATACCAGCAATACCACTTATACGAGCAACTGGCTCCATCTCATCTACAACGACAGGATCCACAATAAATGCAGGAATGTTTAATCCAGAAGCAATTTCATATGCTAAAATGCCTCCAAGGTTTGAAGCGTGATGACCGCTAAACCCATTTTTTAAATCTTCTAACATCGCATCGTTTACTGTATACGTACCGCCTTCGATTGGACGAAGTAATCCACCACGTCCACAAACAGCGTTTAATTTTGAAATGTTAATACCATGAGAATGTAGAACTTCTAAAATCGTTTCTTTTCGAAACTCATATTGGTCGATAATTCGCTTGTATTTCCCAATCTGTTCTACGTCATGACGAATCGTTTCTTCTAAAACGGGTCTTTCATTATCAAAAACACCAATTTTTGTGGATGTACTACCTGGGTTAATAACAAGAATTCGATTTACAGACAATGTTGCTACCTCCACTAATAAATTCAAAAGGAAGTGGAAACCTCATAAGAGGTAACCACGCCTTTTGTAAAAGTTATATATGAATGATTAGCGACGGCTAATAATATCGTGACCGTTGCGTAAGTAAGTGCTACGAGAATTTTTCAAGCTTGCAATGCGCTCTTCAGCTAGACGATCTGCCGCTACATAAGTTGCTATGCCATCGCGTTTTGAAATTTCGATTACTTTTGCAATTGTGTCATAAATAGACTCAACACGTTTTAGTGCACGTTCTCTATTGTATCCATATAATTCGTCTGCTACGTTAATTACGCCACCTGCATTAATTACATAATCTGGTGCGTATACAATACCCATTTCATGAATGATGTCACCGTGACGATTTTCTTTTAATTGGTTATTTGCAGAACCTGCGATTACTTTTGCTTTAAGTTGTGGAATAGTTTCATCATTAACTGTTGCGCCTAATGCACATGGTGCGTAAATATCGCATTCAACACCGTAAATTTCATTTGGTTCAACTGCTGATGCACCGAATTCTTCTACAGCACGTTGTACAGCTTCTTTATTAATATCTGTAACGATTAATTTTGCTCCTTCAGCGTGTAAATGTTTGCATAGGTGATATGCTACGTTACCAACGCCTTGAACAGCAATTACTTTTCCTTCTAAATTATCAGTACCGAAAGCTTCTTTTGCAGCTGCTTTCATACCACGGTAAACACCGTATGCAGTTACTGGAGATGGGTTACCAGAAGAACCGAATGATGGTGAGATACCTGTTACAAAGTCAGTTTCTTCATGGATAATATCCATATCATCTACTGTTGTACCAACATCTTCAGCTGTAATGTAACGTCCGTTTAGTCCTTGGATATAACGTCCTAGTGCACGGAACATTGCTTCGCTCTTATCTTTACGAGGATCACCGATAATTACTGTTTTCGCACCACCTAAGTTTAAACCAGCTGCTGCGTTTTTGTATGTCATCCCTTTTGCAAGACGCAATGCATCTTCAATCGCCGCTTCTTCAGAATCATATGTCCACATTCTTGTTCCACCAAGAGCCGGTCCAAGTGTTGTATCATGAATTGCAATAATTGCTTTTAAACCAGATTCTTTATCTTGACAAAATACTACTTGCTCATAATCATATTTTTCTAAGTATTCGAAGATTTCTAATGTCATTGTCGTTTCCCCCTAATGTTTTACCCTTTTTGGTTTATTTTGAAGCAGTCGCAACTGCCAATGCTAATGAATATACTTTTGTTTCTGCTGAATCAGCACGAGATGTTAAAACAATCGGTGCTTTTGCGCCAGCAATCATTGCTCCTACTTTTGCATCCGCAAAGTATACGAGTGATTTATATAGCACATTTCCAGCTTCAATCGTTGGGACGAGTAAAATATCTGCCTTACCTGCTACATCACTTACTATGCCTTTATGCTCTGCTGCAATTTGTGATACTGCATTATCTAAAGCAAGTGGTCCATCAACGATACAATCTTTAATTTGTCCGCGGCGATTCATTTGTGTTAACATCGCTGCATCAATTGTCGCCTGCATCGCTGGATTCACAACTTCTACTGCTGCGATTGGTGCCACTTTGGGCAAGTCGATTCCTATTGCCTGGGCAACTTCTACAGTATTTTGTATAATAGCAGCTTTTTGTGTTACGTCAGGTGCGATGTTCATCGCTGCATCTGTAACGAAAATAAGACGGTCGTAATTTTGAACTTCAAATGCTGCTACATGTGAAAGTACGCTACCTTTACGTAGGCCCCACTCTTTGTTTAACACAGCCTTCAAAATATTCGCTGTTGGGATGTTCCCCTTCATAAGCACATCTGCTTCACCATTTCTCACAGCTTTAACAGAAAGTTCTGCAGCTTCAGCACTAGACATTGCTGCAATCACTTCAACATGTTCTGAAGTTTGTAAACCATGTTCTTGTAGCATCCCCATTATTTTTTCTTGATTTCCATATAGACGAAATTGAGCTAGCTGTAATTTAATTGCTTTCGCTACAGCTTCAATTACTTCATGATCTTCAGCTACTGCTACAGCCACAGTTTTTTTAGGCTTTCCTGCTGCTTGATCAATTAAGTATTCTAACTTCATATTTTGTAATCAACCCTTTCCGTCGTCCCTCGTCTATTTATAAAGCAAATACCGTGCCAACTTTTAAAAGTGGTCTTACCAATAATGAAAACGCATTCAAAATGCAGTAAAATCAATACTTTGAAAAATAACGAAAGATTCTGTCTTATTTTGTCGCTTTTTGTATACCATGCAATAAATTGCACGGTGCGCAATTTATTGCATGCTATTTTTTGCATAGTCATACTTTTCTAGCTTGTAATATAAATTTCGAACGGAAATTCCTAACGCTTTTGCAGTTTGTGTTTTATTCCCATCAAATCTCTCCAAATATTCATAAATAATATTCCCTTCAAACTCTGTCACTAAATGTTCAAGTGGCTTTTCTTCTAATTCAGGTAATAAATGAGATTGCTTTGACTCCACCTGCTCTTCGTTATGTAATGGCGGTAAATGGTGTACATCAATATAGGTCTCGTTATAATTCATAAAGATAATAGCTCTCCCCAAAATATTTTCAAGTTCCCTCACATTTCCTGGCCATTCGTATGATTGTAAATATAAAACGGCTGAATCAGTGAGCCCTTCTACATTACGACCGTAATCTTGATTAATTTTTTGAATCAATCTGTCCGCAATTGTCGGTATATCTCCTTTACGTTGACGAAGAGATGGAATTTGAATTGGAATTTTATTTAATCGATAATATAAATCCTCCCTAAACTTCCCTTCTAGAATAGCCTTTTCTAAATTCACATGTGTCGCTGCAATTACTCGAACATTAATAGGTATCGCTTTCGTTCCACCAACTTTTACAATTTCTTTTTCCTGCAATACACGAAGGAGTTTCGCTTGTGTATTTGCAGACAACTCCCCTATTTCATCTAAAAAAATACTACCGTTATTCGCTTCCTCAAAGAACCCACGTTTCCCGCCTCTTTTCGCTCCAGAAAACGCCCCTTCCTCATAACCAAATAATTCACTTTCTAACAACGTCTCCGAAATGGCCGCACAGTTTACACGGACGAACTTATTGTATTTTCGATTACTTCCATTATGGATTGCATGTGCAAACAATTCTTTACCAGTCCCAGATTCCCCGCGTAACAGTACTGTTGCTGGTGTATTCGCTCCTAGCTTCGCCTGTTCGATAGCTGCCGTTGTTTCATCTGAATTTCCGACAATATCATCAAATGAATATTTCGCTTCTAATGTACGAATAATTTGCCTTGCTCTATTCAATTCATTTGTTAATTTTTGAATTTCCGACACGTCACGGATAACACCGACGCTTCCTTTCAATATTCCATCCACAATAACTGGTGCTACGTTTACAATTACATCTCGCTTTTTTTGCCCAATCTTCATATGTATTCCGCGCACCGCACGACGCGTTCGAAGTACTTTCATATGCATACTTTCGCCTTCTACAATATCAGTTGTAGCAGGCTTCCCAATAATATCTTCTTCTGTTAAACCCGTTAATTTCGTATATGCTGGGTTAATGACTAAACCTCTTCCTTTTTCATCCACAACCGAAATCGCTTCTTCAGATGAGTTAATAATTGCCTCTAATAGTGTTTGAATTTCTTTTAAGTCTGTAACTTCTTCCGCAAGATCTACAACTTCTGTTATATCTTTAAAAATTGCAAATGCCCCTTGTACCTCTCCTCCTTCTTTTAATATTGGAATACGCGTTGTAATAATTTTCTTTCCATTCTCTAATGTCAGTTCATAATTTACTTCTATTTGTTTCGTACGTATAATGCGAAGTAATTTACTAGTTGGAATGACTTCTAAAATATACTTTCCTATCGCCTCTTCTTTTTTATATCCGATAATACGCTCTGCACTTTTATTAAAAAGACGAACTTGTCCCTCTCGATCAATTACAATCATGCCGTCATGTGTAGAATTTAAAATTAATTCTCCTTGTTGCGTCTGTTCCTCTAACCGCCCAATTAGCTCTTCCTTCTCATGCGCTAATCCTGTAACAATTTTTGCGATATCACCTGGTATAAGAAGAGTGTCTTTTTTCTTTTTTTCTAATAAAACTTTATGTACATCATCTTCACCTGTCATATCAAATATTACATCGATATGCATAGAAAGAAATGGAGTTACACTTTCTCCAATTGCAATCCCGTATTCCTTAGCAATTTGTAGTCCTTTTGCCAACGGATTTATATCAATAATCCCTATAATTTGAAATATATTCGAACTTTGTAACAGATTCAGCAGCGCGCTCCCGCCTTCACCTGCACCAACAATTAATACTTTTTGTTTCATATATTACACTTCCTCTCGAAGTAACTCTGCAAATTTTTTCACACCCTTATCTTACTCGTTCAGCACCCTCTTGACAAACCCCCTTTCCGTATAACATCATTAAAATATACGAAATAATCTGAAAAGGAGCGTTATGTATGCAGCGTTACGTTGCTCTACTATTAGCACTCATCCCTATTTCATTAGCTGTGTTTGGTATAAAGTTAATGAGAGATACTGTATTCGGGATTCTATTTCCACCAATTTCTATACTGTGGTTACAATTTTTAATCGGCGCTCTCTGCTTCGCGCTCGGGTTTTATATCTTTGGTGGCTTCGTCTTGCACCGAGATCGCAAACGAAATAAAGTACAAGCTCGCTTTAGAAGATAGGAATACCCCACTATTTATAAATAAAAAAATGAGACCGTTACACGCGGTCTCATTTTTTTATTGGCAATAACGTTCTTGCCGTTTCAGGGTAATCAGTAATAATCGCCGATATATTCATATCAAAATATTTGCGCATAAGCGTTTCTTCATTAATTGTATAAGGGCGAACTTCTACACCACTTTCCATCGTTAGTTCGGCGATAGCATCTTGAAGATAACGATAATTCGGATGTACTGCTGTAGCCCCCATTTTTTTCGCGTATGCCCACGGACTATGCAAACCTTCGCGATATAAAATTGCTGTTTGAATATCAGGAGCCATCATATGGCACCGTTTCATACTGTAGTGATTAAACGAAGAAAATATAACACGATCCTCTAGACTAAATTTCCGTACAAGCGTTATAACTTCTTCCTCTAAACCTCTGTATGGAATTTTATTATTTTTAAGTTCAATATTAAGTAGCAAACTCGTTTGTTCAAGCCATTCTAATACCTCTTCTAAAAGTGGTATTTTACAAAAACCTACTTTATCACCAAATTTATAACTTGCATCTAACTTGCATAAGTCCTCATATACATAATTCCGAACCGCACCTTTTCCATTTGTTGTCCGGTCCACCGTTTCATCGTGAATGACGACAACTTTTCCATCTTTCGTTAATTGAACATCAAGTTCAATTCCATCCGCTCTAAAAGACTCAGCTGCTTCAAATGAAATCATTGTATTTTCTGGGTACGTTCCAGCCGCACCACGATGTGCAAATATAAGAGTCATCCTCACTCCCCCAATCTTATGCTATACTATACGAAAAAGGAGGTACTTCTATGAGACCATTACAAATCTCTCCAGATACTGCAGTCCGCTTATCAAAAGCACTAGGTGTTCCACTTGAACAACTCATGCATATGCCGCAGCACATTTTAATTCAAAAACTAGTTGAATTAGAAAAACAAAATAAAGACGAAGAATAATACAGTCCTGTTTTTTGCAGGACTTTTTATTATTTTCTATTATATCACGGATGCCTTTCCTACTAAAATCCTTTAACAGATGTACTACGATGTGATTTAGCCGTTCCTTCATCATTTAATAATGAATCACATCTTTTCTTTTTTGTTACACGTCATAAAGAAAGCAGACCATTTATTTATAAGTCCCCATTGCGTCCTAAAAACACGATCATAAAAAAACTAGAAGCCCTTTATATTGTTTTTATTGAACGTGCGGAGCATCCCCTGATTCGTATAGTTCTTTCGCTTTTTCCTCCCCGAATGTAGTTAAAATATAATGTTGCTCTTCTAACGCATCCATTGCTCTAGTTGCTTTACAAACGCTATCTTCTTGAGCATCTGAGAAATAATTGTGATCTTCTACAATTTTACTAAAATCTTTTTTCGCCCATCTATCAGCAATTGCTAAAAGTTCATTTTTCTTCGCAAAGCTACTCTTATTTATAATTTCTTTTAATTTTTTAGTATTACTTTGAATCATTGGGATAGAGCCCGATTTTCGTTCTGCCACCACTTTTTGATGAGTCATGCGATGCATCGCTGTAATGACTTCGCTTTCAGTAGAATTTTCAGTAACATACACATCAACAAAGACCCCATCTACCTCTCTACCTACTATTGTTCGGTCTTCTTTTTTATCTATTTGAGCACTCACTTCTTTATCTACGGGATTATCTGCAAGTTCTAACATTCCAAATGTAACTGCAATAGCAAGAACTCCCATAGCTGCTACTATTCCTAGCCAAGTTGAAATTTTATTTTCCATTCCCCTTCTCCCTATCTATATCTATTTTATTGCCTTATAAAAAACTCACTTACATGTAATATTACTAAAAATAGGTTTTATTTTCCATACCATCAAATAATCTCTTTTTCTCAACAAAATAAAAAGACCAACGAATTATAACATTCATTGGTCTTTAAATAAAAAGTTCATTGGTTTTAAATTTGATATCGAGTATCAATTTCAAGAATTATTAAGCTTTACTAAAACTTAAATCCCTTACTACTTTTACTCTCAACTAGCTTTATGTTCAAGTCTCAGCTTATCCGCAACCATTGCGATAAACTCAGAATTCGTAGGTTTTGCTTTTGACATGGATACTGTATAACCGAATAAGGACGAAATAGAATCAATATTCCCACGGCTCCAAGCTACTTCAATTGCGTGACGAATTGCGCGCTCCACACGGCTTGCTGTTGTATTATATTTCTTTGCGATATCTGGATACAATACTTTCGTAATCGATCCTAATAATTCGATATCATTGTATACCATGGAGATTGCTTCTCGTAAATACATATATCCTTTAATATGAGCGGGTACACCAATTTCATGAATGATACTCGTAATACTCGCATCTAAGTTTTTCGGTTTTCCATCTACTGTTGTGGCTGATCGGAATGATGGTAGTGGACGCTTAATCATAGTGTTTGCTTTACCACTCACTTGACGAATATGACTCGTTAAATTCTCCATATCAAATGGTTTTAATATGAAATATGAGGCACCTAAGTCAACTGCTTTTTTCGTCACATCTTCTTGGCCAAATGCTGTCAACATAATTACGCTAGGCTGTTTTAACCTTTCAATATGTCGCATTTTCTCCAATACAGCTAAACCATCTAAGTGTGGCATAATAATGTCTAAAACGAGTACATCAGGTTGCTTATCTGTTAATAAGTTTAAACACTCTTGACCATTATAAGCAGTACCGATTACTTCCATATCATCTTGAGCGGCTACATAGCTCTCTAACATTGATACTAGTTCTTTATTATCATCCACAAGACATACTTTAATTTTCTCCACAGCTTTTCCTCCCTTACCGAATCGATTCTCCGACATGTGTATCCTTCTAGGCTACATGAATTGTTCGACAATTGTGTGAAAATTCCCTTTTAAAGTTTCTTACTTTCCGATAAAATCACAAAAAAATATGTTTATCGTTCATTTATTCCCTTTCGCAACACATTCCATCATAGAAATACAACGAAACGTTCAACCCTTTCCTTTTATTTTACAACAAAAAACACCTCTTGCGGAGCTTTTACAAAATTTCAACGAATTTTTCAACAGAAAAAGCGAGCTAATAATATATATTAGCTCGCTTTTTTCTCTTGATCATAAATATTAATTCCAGCTTGATGTAACATCCATTCAATATGAACACCATATCCTGATGTTGGATCATTTACAAATACATGCGTAACAGCACCAATTACTTTTCCATTTTGTACAATTGGACTTCCGCTCATTCCTTGTACGATACCGCCCGTTTTCGCTAATAGACGTTTATCTGTTACTTTTATTACCATACCCTTTGTGGCTGGGAATTTTTGCTGCACTGTACTAACAACTTCAATATCAAACGCTTCTACTTTATCTTGATCAATAACTGTTAATATTTTTGCCGGTCCTTCTTTTACTTGATGAGATAATGCGATAGGCATTGCTTTATCCATTATACCGTTTTTCATATTCGTATTTAATTTTCCAAAAATACCATATGGACTATTAATTGTAATATTGCCAATCACTTCACGGTCTGGTGAGAATCTTGCTAATTTCTCCCCTGGATTCCCATGACTACCTCTTTCAATTGATGTAACTGTCGAGCGCATAATTTGTCCATCTTCGACTTGAATCGGCTTTTTCGTATCATTATCAGAAATAACATGACCAAGTGCCCCATATTTCATAGAATCTGGATGAACAAATGTCATCGTTCCAATTCCAGCTGCCGAATCACGGATATACAAGCCAATTCGATAAGACGATTCACCGTTGTCTTTTTGTGGAGTTAGCTTCGTACGAATATATTTTCCATCTCTTAACAATACAAGATTAAGCGGTTCACCTGTTTCTCCACTATTATGAATAAACGGTGCTACATCACTCATTCTTTCAATTGTTTTACCATTAATTTCAGTAATCATATCTCCAATTTGTACACCTGCTGTTTCACCAGGAGATATTTTACCTTTTTCAGTTTGAATTAAATGATGGCCTACAACAAGTACACCTTTTGTATTTAATTTCACACCAATTGATTGTCCACCTGGAATCACTTTAAAATCTTTTAACACTTTCACATTTACTTTTTTCACTGGAAAACCAGCAAGCTGAAATACCATATCAGCTTCACCATTTTGATGAGAATTTACCATAAGTCCTTGTTTTTGTTCATTCGAACTCACTGTAAATACATGACGATTTGTGGATGAAGCTTTGAAAACTGGTAATGATGATATTTCTGATTGTTGTCCTTCAAAAACAACAAGTTGTTTCGGTGATGAAATAAACGTTCGAAGCGGTTTAAAACATCCAATAAAAACTAAAGAAACAAGGAGACAAAGACCTATTATTTTTCGAAATTTTTCTAATTTCAACTTGTTCACTCTCCTCGCTCCTACCCCACATTCAGCCTCTTGGCTTCACTTTTTAATCTCTCCTTGCAGTGCTTTATTTATAACCGGAAGAATTAAGAAATCGTCATTTGAGAAAAAAAGCTATCCATTACTGGATAGCCTCTGCTGTCTGTTTAAAATGATGCGCTTGCGTAAGTAATTCTTTCGCATGCTCTGTCGTTAAATCTGTGATTTCCACACCAGAAATCATTCGAGCTATTTCTGTTACTTTATCCTCCATAGTTAAAACAGTAACTGATGTAATTGTCCGATCATTCGCTACTTGTTTTCGAATAAATAAATGTGAATCCGCCATTGAAGCTACTTGAGGTAAGTGCGTAATACAAAGTACTTGCGAGTTTACTGATACTCGATAAATTTTTTCCGCAATAGCCTGTGCGACCCGGCCACTTACACCCGTATCCACTTCATCAAAAATAACAGATGCAACCCCTTGATGCTTAGAAAAAATGCTTTTTAAAGCTAAAATGATACGAGATAACTCTCCGCCAGAAGCAACCTTTGAAAGTGGTTTTAGCGGCTCTCCTGGGTTCGTTGAAATATAAAATTCCACATGATCGTAACCATCCGCCGTAAGTCTTACCGGCGCACCTTCCACAAGGGGCTCTTCTGCATTTCCTTCTCTCTTCATAATTCTCACTTCAAATTTCGTTTTTTCCATATATAATTCTTTTAATTCCTGATGAATTGCATTTGTAAGGTGTTCTGCAAGCTCATGACGCATATTACTTAACAACGTTGCTTCTTTCATAATAACACTTTCTAATTCCTTCAACTGTTTCTTCGTCGTTTCAATATGAACGTCTTTATTTTCAATCGTAAAAATTTCCTGTTCAATTTTATCAGCATACGCTAAAATCTCTTCTACATTATTTCCATATTTTCTCTTTAGCATACGAATTTCATTCAAACGTGTTTCGATTTCATCTAAACGATTTGGATCATATTCCATCATATCGAGCTTTTCCCTCAGTTGATAGGCAACCTCTTCTAATAAGTAATAGCTATTTGCAATTGAATCATGATTCTCTTGATACACATCATCTAAATGTGTAATACTTTCCATTTGCCCCATTGCACTTCTTACATTATCTAATCCTTGTCCGTCGGCACTTAAAGAACGATATGCATCACCTAACGCTTTATAAATCTTTTCAAAATTAGAAATTTGCAATCGTTCCTCAGTTAATTCATTTTCTTCATCCATCTTTAAATCCGCCTTGCGAATTTCCTCGTGCTGAAATTGAATTAAATCTAAGCGATGTGCCATTTGTTGCTCATTTTCACTTAACGATTTCAATTGTTTTTTTAATTTTTCATAGTCAGCGTATACGTTTTGATATATGTCTAATTGTTTAACGATTCGATCCCCATCAAAGTGATCAAGCATAAACAGATGTCGTTCTTCATTCATTAAATCTTGCGTTTCGTGCTGTCCATGAATATCAACAAGTGTTTTCCCAATTTCTTTTAATATGCTAAGTGTAACAAGCTTCCCATTTACACGACATACACTCTTCCCGTTCGCAGCAATATCACGCTTTAAAATAATCATACCATCTTCTATTTCTATATCTAACTCTTCTGCCTTTTCAATACATGGATGCTTCTCATCTTCAACATAAAATAGCCCTTCAATCTCAGCCTTTTCTGTTCCATATCGAACAAATTCTGCTGACCCACGGCCACCTACAAGTAAACTAATTGCATCAATAATAATCGATTTTCCGGCCCCTGTTTCACCGCTTAAAACCGTTAAACCTTTTTGAAAAGAAATATTTAATGCTTCAATAATAGCAAAGTTTCTAATCGATAATTCCGATAACAATGCCCCATTCACCTCGTTATAAAATAATCCCTTACTAAAGGATTTTCTCAGTTCTTCATTCAAATAATCATGCTATATATTTGTATGTATATACTCTTCTAACCCGCTTCATTGTACCAAACATTTGTTTTACGGGTCAATCCATCTATTTTTTAACTTTATGCAAACAAAATATTATATTACAATTGAAAATTCATATTTTTAACCAATAAAAATATCTTGTTCACTTTCCACTTTACGATGGAAAGCAAACAAGATTTTTTGTTACAACATATTTAAGAAACGATCAGAGACAACACCTGTATCGTCAGGTGTACGGCAAATAATTAAGCAAGTATCATCACCACAGATGGTTCCGATGATCTCATCCCACTCTAAATGATCAATAAGTGCTCCAAGTGAATGAGCGTTACCAGGCAATGTTTTTAGCACAAGCATATGTCCTGCCGTGTCTAATTTTACAAATGAATCCACTAGATTTCGTTTTAATTTTTGTAACGGGTTAAATCGTTGATCTGCTGGCAAGCTATATTTATAGCGCCCATCATGTAATGGCACCTTCACTAAGTGCAGTTCTTTAATATCACGCGATACTGTTGCTTGCGTTACATTAAATCCCTCATTACGTAAAATATCAACTAATTCATCTTGTGTTTCAATTTCTTTGTTTGCAATAATTTCCCTGATTTTAATATGGCGCTGACCTTTATTCATACATTTGCACCTCACACTATCTCTTACCATAGTTTAAACATTGGTATACTTCACTTATTTATGTTAACTTATAATTCGTTTCTTGTACACAATTGTTTTTACAATCATTATACAATTACAGCAAAAAGAGGAACAACATATGTTATTCCCCTTTCCCTTTTTGTTTTAGAACGTCATGCGCTTCTGTAACAACTTGCTCTATAGAAATCGGAGAATGATTTTCGCCATTCTCACGTTCACCATGCCATTTCAGATGAATTAAAAATTCAATATTACCATCCCCACCCGTAATTGGTGAGAATGTTAAACCTTCCACATCATAGCCTTCTTTTAAAGCAAACTCGACAATCATTTCTACAACAGCTTCATGTACTTTTCTATCACGAACGATACCTTTTTTCCCAACTTGCTCTCTTCCAGCTTCAAACTGCGGTTTAATTAACGCTGCTACATCTCCGTTAGGCATAAGCATTGTTTTTAAAACTGGCAGTATAAGCTTTAATGATATAAATGAAACATCAATACTTGCAAATTGAGGTAAACCACGTTCTAAGTCTGCTGGTGTCACGTAACGGAAGTTTGTTCGTTCCATTACAACAACACGCTCATCTTGACGTAATTTCCACGCTAGTTGATTGTATCCTACATCTAATGCATAAGATAATTTCGCTCCATTTTGAAGCGCGCAATCTGTAAAGCCACCAGTTGATGAACCAATATCTATCATAACTTTATCTTGTAAATCAAGATGAAATGTCTCTAATGCCTTTTCAAGTTTATAACCACCACGACTTACATACGGCATAACTTGTCCCTTCACCGTAATCTCAGTATCTTGCGAGATTTTCTCTCCTGGCTTATCAAGTCTCATCTCATTTGCATATACGAGTCCGGCCATAATGGCGCGCTTTGCTTTCTCACGCGTTTCTATAAGTCCTCGCTCTACTAATAGTACATCTACTCTTTCTTTTTTTACGCTCATTTGTTACGCCCTTTTTTGTTTTGATGGAATCATTGTATGAATACGGTCTACAACAGCATCTGTCGTTAAACCAATTTCTTCTAATAATTTTGTTACACTTCCGTGCTCTATGAAGCGGTCTGGAATACCCATTCGTTCAACTAATGCACTATGGTAACCATTTTCAGATGCAAATTCAACTACTCCTGTTCCAAAACCACCGATTAAACAAGCTTCTTCAATCGTTAAAATCGGTATATTCTTTCCTAGAAGATCATGTAAATATGCTTCATCCATTGGTTTAATAAAGCGAGCATTCACTACTTTCACTGAAACCCCAGCTTTTTCAAGACGCTCAGCTGCTTCCATTGCCATTGGTATTGTCGTACCAAACGTTAAAATAGCTGCTTGTGTACCCTCTTTTAACGTCTCCCACGTACCGATTGGAATCGCCTTTAATTCTTTATCCATATGAACGCCAAGTCCATTACCGCGAGCATAACGCAATGCGATTGGTCCATCTTCATATTGCATCGCCGTATAAACTAAATGTTGCCCTTCATTTTCATCTTTCGGCATCATAAGCACCATATTCGGCAAGTGACGTAAGAATGAGATATCAAATACGCCTTGATGCGTTTCACCATCTGCTCCTACTAATCCCGAGCGATCTATTCCGATGAAAACATTTAAATTTTGGCGGCATATATCATGAACAACTTGGTCATATGCTCTTTGTAAAAATGTTGAATAAATCGCTAAGAATGGCTTCATTCCTTGCGTTGCCATACCTGCTGCCATTGTTGTAGCATGCTGTTCTGCAATACCTACATCAATCATACGATCTGGGAATTCTTTTTGGAATTTCTCAAGTTTTGATCCAACAGGCATTGCAGGTGTAATTGCTACGATACGCTCATCCGCTCTCGCTAGCTTAAGTACTGTTTCACTAACAACAGCACTCCATGCTGGTGCAACTTCTTTCGGCTTAACGAAGTCACCTGATTCAATTTTATAAGGTCCTGTTCCATGCCAAGTTCCAATAACGTCACTCTCAGCCGGTTTATAACCTTTTCCTTTTTTCGTAATAACGTGAACAAGCACTGGGCCTTTTGTTTTCTTTGCATATTGCAACGTTTCGAATAACTTTTCATAATCATGCCCATCGACTGGACCTAAATATGTAAAGCCTAACTCTTCGAAAAAGACACCAGATACTAGTAAATATTTAAGACTATCTTTTATTTTCTCTGCTGTCGCAGCCACTTTCCCGCCAACTGCTGGGATTTTCTTTAATATATACTCTAATTCATCTTTTACCCAGTGATATTTTCCTGCGGTACGTAAACGACCGAGCACATTATGAAGCGCACCAACGTTTGGTGCAATTGACATTTCATTATCATTCAAAATAACAATCATGTCTGTTTTTTCATGTCCAATATGGTTCAATGCCTCTAAAGCCATTCCGCCTGTTAAAGCACCATCTCCAATAATTGGTATAACATATTCTTTCGTTTTCTTTAAATCACGTGCCAGAGCCATTCCCATTGCAGCCGATAACGAAGTCGAGCTATGACCAGTTTCCCATACATCGTGCTCACTCTCGCAACGTTTCGGGAAACCACATAGACCTTGATATTGCCTTAATGTACCAAACTCTTTCGCACGTCCAGTTAAAATTTTATGTACATAGGATTGATGTCCTACATCCCATAAAAATTTATCTTGCGGGCTATCAAATAATTTGTGCAGAGCAATTGTGAGTTCTACTACACCTAAATTAGGTGCAATATGTCCACCTGTTTGAGAGAGCTCTTCAATTAAAAACTTACGAATATCCTCACTCAATCCCTCTAGTTCACTGATAGACATATCTTTCAAAAAACTAGGGTTTTGAATTTGCGTTAGATCCACATGGATCACTCACTTTCATTTCATAATCTGTCAACATGTCAAATATTATAAAAAACATTTACACAAAACAAGAAATTCTCTTTTCTATTTTTCGTCTTGTCCCGCTATTAACCAGTCTATTGCGCCCTAATCCTATTATAAACCATATTTCTTTAGGCGATGAAAAAAATAGCCGCTAACACGAAGTGATAACGGCAATGTAATCTACATATATTTTTGCCAATAACAAGAAAAGAAAAACCTTTTCCTACATTTATATCATAAAATGATGAATGACTCAACAAATGAAAACGCTGTTATATTAGTTATTACGTTTTGCAATCAAATCACAAATAGATAGTAAATATTCATCTTGTAATTGCAAGGAACTAATCGCACCTTTTGCTTCTGCAATTGTTTCTTCTAAAATATCTTTTGCTCTATCTACAGTAAACAACGTTGTATATGTGCTCTTTTCATTAGAAAGATCGCTACCAATCGGTTTTCCAATCTCTTCTTCAGTTCCTTCGACATCTAAAATATCATCTCGAATTTGGAAAGCTAGACCGATATATTTGGCAAACGTAAGCAACTTTTCTTCTTGCTCTTCTGTCGCATCAGAAAGTATCGCACCCGCAAGTACAGCAAATTCAAGCAGTTTTCCGGTCTTATGTTTATGGATGTACTCCAATTCATCAATCGTAAGGCGTTTCCCTTCAGCTTCCATATCTGCCACTTGTCCGCCAACCATTCCTTCTGGTCCTGCTGCTTTTGCAAGTTCAAGTACAAGTCTTACTTTTTTTTCGGCAGAAATTTCTTTTTGCTCATATGCCATAATAACTTGAAAAGCATACGTCAATAAGCCATCTCCTGCTAAAACTGCCATCGCTTCACCAAATACTTTGTGATTTGTGGGCTTTCCTCTTCTTAAATCATCATCATCCATACAAGGTAAATCATCATGAACTAATGAATATGTATGAATCATTTCAAGAGCACAAGCTGCACCTACTCCAAGATTTCTTTCTTTCCCAAACGCTTGTAATGTTGCAAACAAAAGTAACGGGCGGAGACGTTTTCCACCCGCTTCCAAAGAATATGCCATCGCTTCACGAAGTACATTTGGACATTGTAATTCATTTGCATAGCTTACAAGTTTTTCTTCTACGAAAGTTTTACTTTCTTTCAAAAAAGTATCAAAAGCAATCGTCACTATGCTTCATCTCCTAAAGCAGTAAACGGTTCAAGCTCTCCATCTTCCCCAAGAATAACTGCCATTTGTTCTTGTACATTCTTCAGCTTCTCATCACAAAGCTTAGATAATTCCATACCTTCTTTAAAATAAGAAATCGCTTCTTCTAAAGGTACGTCACCTTGTTCTAGCTTAGAAACAAGATGCTCAAGTTGCGAAATTGCCTCTTCAAAGCTTAATTTATTTTCCATTATTCAATTCACGCTCCTCTATGCCTGATACGCTACAATCTAGTATTCCATCTTGTAATTGAACTGAAACAGCATCTCCAAGGCTTACATCTTTCACACTTTTTAACACTTGCTTCTCTTCATCATATACAAGCCCGTACCCTCTCATCATTACTTTAAGCGGACTTAACGCTTCAAGTTTTTGAGCAGCTCTTACAAAGGCAAATTCTTTCGTTTGAAGTAACGTTTGCATTTCACGTTGTAATTGCTTTTGCAACGTTTCAACAGCTACCTTCGTTTGCATAATTTTTTGAGATGGGTGGTGCTTCTCTAAATAAAATGAAAGTTGCTTTAACTGATTCACCTTTTTATCAATATAGCGCTCTTTCGCTAAAACAAGCTGTTCTAGCGCTCTATCTAATTGCTCTTCCTTTTGCTCATATACTTGTCTTGGATAACGGAACGCATACGATTTTTGCAACACTTGTAGTTTTTCTTCTTTTTTATGTACTAACTCTCTCATTGCTCTTTGCAATCTCAGAGTTCTTTGTAATACCTTTTCTTGTAACTCTATAATGTTAGGTGCTGCCAGCTCAGCTGCTGCAGTCGGTGTTGGCGCGCGTAAATCTGCAACAAAATCTGCGATTGTAAAATCCGTTTCATGGCCTACTGCCGAAATAATAGGAATTTCACTCTTAAAGATTGCTCTTGCAACCATTTCCTCATTGAAAGCCCATAATTCCTCAATAGAACCTCCACCACGACCAACGATTAGTACATCTATCTCTCCCATTTCATTCGCTGTACGAATCGCTTGTACAATCGAGGGAGCCGCTGACTCCCCTTGTACAAGTACCGGAAATACAATAACATTCCCAATTGGATAACGACGTTTAATCGTTGTTATAATATCACGAATCGCTGCTCCTGTTGGCGACGTAATCACACCTATTGTTTTAGCGTAAGGAGGAATCGCTTTTTTATAAACTTGAGAAAAAAGTCCTTCTTCTTCTAAACGAACTTTTAACTGTTCGTACGCTAAATGTAAATTCCCGACTCCGTCAGGCTGCATGTCTTGAATATAAATTTGATAAGAACCACTCGCCTCGTAAACAGAGATTTTCCCTTTCACGAGTACCTTCATCCCATTTTCAGGTTTGAATTTAATATTACGATTATGGCCCGCAAACATAACCGCTGCGATTCTTGCATTTTCATCTTTCAATGTAAAATACATGTGGCCACGGCTATGATTTTTAAAGTTGGAAATTTCACCTTTTAACCAAACAGACTGCAAATGCGGATCATATTCTATTTTTGTTTTTATATAGCGTGTTAACGCTGTAACGGTTAAATATTGCTTCTCCATTTCTCTCTCCTCATAGCCGACTCAAATTATTTACAAACGACACCTGCACGTTTGGCAGATTCAACAGTATTATGAAGAAGCATTGTGATTGTCATTGGACCAACACCCTTTGGCACAGGTGTAATGTAACCCGCAACATCTAACACATTGTCAAAGTCAACATCACCACAAAGTTTTCCTGTTTCTAAACGGTTAACACCAACGTCAATTACAACCGCTCCTTCTTTAATATAATCCGCTGTTATCATTTTAGGTCGTCCAACAGCTACGATTAAAATATCAGCTAACTTCGATAACTCTTTCATATTTTGCGTCTTAGAATGACAATATGTTACAGTGGCATTTTCATTTAAAAACAATTGTCCCACTGGTTTACCGACAATATTACTTCTTCCAATTACTACTACATGTTTTCCAGAAATATCAAGATTTGTTTCTTTTACTAATTCTACAATACCATGCGGTGTACATGGAAGGAATGTATCTTGTCCCGTCATCATACGTCCCACGCTGATTGGGTGAAATCCGTCTACATCCTTTTCTGGTGAAATTCTTTCAATGATAGCTTTTTCTTCAATATGTTTTGGTAAAGGTAATTGCACTAATATGCCATTAATACGGTCATCTCCATTTAAGCGATCGATTTCAGCAAGCAAACGTTCCTCAGTAATTGTTTCAGGAAGTTCAATTAGCTCTGAGTAAATCCCTACTTGTTCACAGCCTTTTTCTTTTCCTTTCACATAAGAACGAGATGCTGGATCTTCTCCAACTAAAATAACTGCTAATCCTGGTACAATACCTTGCTCTTTCAACTTCACAACTTCTTCTGTTAATTGTGCTCGTTTTTTCTCCGCAACTTCATTTCCTTTGATGATTACTGCTACCATTTTAAGATTCCCCCTTAAAGAATTTACAGTGTATCTTTTATATTAGATAAAACGCCGTTAATAAAACGACGAGATTCCTCATCCCCAAATGTTTTTGCAATTTCAATTGCTTCGTTAATTGTTACGTTGTGTGGAATTTCTTCCATGTACTTCATTTCATACACAGCTACACGTAAAATACTGCGATCAACAATACTAATACGCTCAAGCTTCCACTTTTTTAAGTTTTGACGAATCGCTTCATCGATTGCTTCTTTATTTTCTACAAAACCTACTACAAGTGACTCTAGAAACTCATTTGTTTCTTCGCCTTCATCCAGCGTGTTTTCCACTGCTACTTTCGGTTCTAATTCACCTGTAATATCCATTTGGTATAATGCTTGCATTGCTCTTTCTCTAGCCGTCCTACGTTTCATTGTAACTCTCCTTTATGCTTCAAGTCTTTCCTTATACTTTGTTATATTATTATAATTTATAAGCCGTCAATTCACTTACTCTTACAGTTTTCATTGATTTTCCAACCTTATAATACAATGATAATAACACAATTTATCGTTTCACACACGGGTTACAAGGCTGAAAAATAATAAAAAGATTAACTTCAAGTTCCATATCTTATCACAATGTACGTTTTTTGGAAAAACGACACATTTTCTTGTTTATTTCTTATTTTTTGAAATAGTATAATAATTAGAGGGTTGTAATTTGTGAAGAAATGAAACGATAAAAAAGATGCCTATGTTACTAGGCACCTTTTCATTCTTACACTGGTTCGATTTCTGTTTTTTGTGTTTCGAATGTTACGCCAACGATGTGAACATTCACTTCTTTTGGCTCAAGTCCTGTCATTGTAAAGAGTGCTTGGCGAATATTGTCTTGAATCTTTTGTGCAACAACTGGAATTGCTACACCAAAATACATTACAACATAAAGGTCAACGATAATATCTTCGTTTGCTAATTCAACCTTTACACCTTTACCATGATTTTTCTTACCTAACTTCTCAACAACATCTGTAGCAAAATTACCGCGCATTGCCGCTACACCTTCTACTTCAGCAGCTGCAATACCTGCAATTACTTCAATTACTTCTGGTGCAATTTCTACTTTACCAAGAGTTGTATCTTGACCCATATCTAACATATGTTCAGCCATGAAAAAAACCTCCTTTAATGTATCACTGCGTCACAAGTTCATGCTCTTCCAAAAATTTCGTATTAAACTCACCTTTTACAAAATCAGGATGATCTAGCAATTGCAAATGGAACGGGATTGTTGTATGTACGCCTTCAATGACAAATTCACTAAGTGCGCGCTTCATTTTTGCAATTGCCTCTTCACGTGTTTTTCCGTGAACAATTAATTTAGCAACCATCGAATCATAGAAAGGTGGGATTGAATATCCCGGATATACAGCTGAATCGACGCGAATACCAAATCCTCCTGGTGGTAAGTACATTTCTACTTTACCTGGAGATGGCATAAATTTTTTGGCAGGGTTTTCCGCATTAATTCGACATTCAATTGCCCAACCATTAAATTGTACTTCTTCTTGCTGTAACGATAACTTTTCTCCTGAAGCAACAAGAATTTGCTCTTTAATTAAGTCCATTCCCGTTACCATTTCAGTAACCGGATGCTCAACCTGAATTCTCGTATTCATCTCCATGAAATAAAAGGTTTTCGTTTTATATTCATAAATAAACTCAACCGTACCAGCACCTGTATAATCAACCGCTACCGCCGCTTTAACTGCCGCTTCACCCATCTGCTTGCGAATATCTTCATCAAGTGCAGGTGATGGACTTTCTTCTAATAGTTTTTGCAAACGGCGCTGAATTGTACAATCACGCTCTCCTAAATGAATGGCATTTCCGTGTGTATCTGCCATTATTTGAATCTCAACATGGCGGAAATCTTCAACGTACTTTTCTAAGTATACACCAGGGTTCCCAAAAGCGGTACTAGCTTCTTGCTGTGTAATTTGAATTCCTTTTATAAGCTCTTCTTCATGGCGTGCAACACGAATACCTTTTCCACCGCCACCTGCAGTCGCTTTAATAATAACTGGATATCCAATTTGATCAGCAAGCTCGATCGCTTCTTCGGTATTTTTAATAATCCCTTGTGAACCTGGTACAATCGGAACCCCTGCTTCTTTCATTGTATCACGAGCAACGTCTTTTGTGCCCATCTTTGAAATAGCTTCTGGACTTGGACCGATAAAAATCAAGTTACATTCACGGCATAACTCTGCGAAATCTGCATTCTCTGCTAAAAATCCGTATCCCGGATGAATAGCATCGCAGCCTGTTAACTTCGCAACGCTAATAATGTTTGTCAAATTTAAATAGCTTTCTTTCGAAATCGTTGGTCCTACACAATACGCCTCGTCTGCAATCTGTACGTGAAGTGACTCTTTATCTGCTTCTGAATAAATTGCAACTGTTTCAATATCCATTTCTTTACAAGCACGAATAATTCGTACAGCAATTTCCCCACGATTGGCTATTAATACTTTTTTTATCATCACAAAGACTCCCTTATTACGCTTTTACAAGAAATAGCGGTTGTCCATACTCAACAAGCTGTCCGTTATTAACAAGAATTTCAACAATTTCGCCCTCTACATCAGCATCAATTTCGTTAAATAACTTCATAGCCTCGACAATACATACGATAGAATCTTTCGATACTCTATCCCCAACACTTACATATGGAGGTGTATCAGGCGAAGAAGAAGAATAGAATGTACCTACCATCGGTGATGTGATTTTATGTAGGTTTTCATTTTGAACAGCCTTCTTCTCTTCTTGTTTTGGCGCTTCTGCTTGTGCTGCTGCTACTTTCGTTTCAACTTCAACAGGCGCTACTGGTTGCATAGCTTGTTTTGCTGCAGGTGCTTGCACAGCAACAACTTCATTACCACGCTTTTTCATTTTGATTGTTGTACCGTCTTTTTTGTATTCAAATTCATCAATATTAGAGCTATCAATTAATTTAATTAATTCGCGAACTTCTTGAATTTTAAACATGTAAAATCCACTCCCATACTCTTGTTTGTCCCGTTTTTACAGATTCTCGTCACGAAAACTAGATTGACTGTAAAAATACGATGTATTCTATTAGAAAATATATTTCATTAACTAATAGAAATATTTACTATTTCCATCTTACGATAAATT
This sequence comes from Bacillus sp. B2-WWTP-C-10-Post-4, assembly GCF_009183805.1. Classification (NCBI taxonomy): domain Bacteria; kingdom Bacillati; phylum Bacillota; class Bacilli; order Caryophanales; family Bacillaceae; genus Bacillus; species Bacillus sp. B2-WWTP-C-10-Post-4. Next base: position 45,278 of record NZ_WEII01000033.1, read on the forward strand.
TTTTAAACATTCCAATTTATATTTCTTTATAATAAATCGAAACTCCTGTAAAAATATTATTCCAATAAAAATTTAATACCTAGTAATAATACCAAGTTTCACACGAAATTGGCAAGACCACTTCTTAAAAAACATTCACTACTTTTTCAAAACGTTACACAGCAAACATGCCATCCCCTCTCCACTCTTCACCACATCTATAGTCAACAACATATTTTTACCAAATATTATTTTTTTGTTTACACGCCATTCATCATTCCTTCATATAAGAATAGTATGTTCAAAGTGTAGAAAATATATTGTGTCGAGGTGTGGAAATATGATATGGCTCATTCTCTTTTTACCTGCCGTAATCGTTTGGGCATGCGTTCTTTGCATCCACGTCAAATCCGGAAAAAGTAATCATCAGTACCATGAACCATTAATCTTTTACTCACAACGTGTTTCTCCATTCCGAGTTGAACATAGTAAAAATAATTACAAAGACGAAATAGAAAAAAGCTATCGAAAATGATAGCTTTTTTCTATACACACGTTTACTTACATACTCTATTTTACTATTTGCATACCCTTTGCTTAGTAAAAGATAATAATCCGTAGGGAAATCCCTACGGATTAAGGTTTCACTTATTTCGCTGGTGGATCAAATTTCACACCTACATCTTTTGATCCGCCTTCACTTCTTACAAGTTGAATAATTTTATTTGCTTCTTTCTGTGAATGTTTTGCCGCTTTAACCGTTACTTTAATATCAGTACCATCAGCTCTTACAAGAGCATCTGGATATCCTCCTTGAGATTTAATTACTGTCTCAAGTAATTCTTGCTTCGTTTCCATTGTCGTAATGGCATCAAAATTTTCTTTCGCTTTATTCTTTTCTGTTGCTGAAGCTTTTGTTGAACTCATCACTTCTTGTAATTTTGCTTTTTGTTCACTACGCTGATCTTCCATTTGCATACGTAAAGCTGTGAAATTCTCATCACTTGATTGAACTGATACATTGCCCTCTTTTTTACTTGTTTCTTTTTTTGCATTTTCTTTTTTGTCTGTTTCTTTATTTATTGTTTCTTTGCTTGTATTTTCTTTTTTCGGAGTTTCTTTAGGCGCTTCGTTTGTTACTGCTTTATCAGTACCTTGTTTTTCTTGTCCAATCTTTTCACCTGTTGCTGGCGATGCTGTATTCATTTTGTCAGGAGTTGTCACGTAATACACAGATAGTACAACAACTAAACTTAACATCGTTAATAACCAAACTGTTTGTTTTTTTAACACTTTATTTCCTCCCTATCAATTTTTCGGTGAAACTGAAACGCGATGGGCCGGTACATCTAGCAGCCTTATCACAGCTTCTTTTACCATTGCTTTAACTTGTATATTATCCACTCCCTTTGCTACGACAAGAACACCACGTACTTTCGGCTTCTCTGTTCGTAAAACAACAGGAGTTTCTTTATCCCCTTCACGTATAATGACAGTCTTTTCATCAAGAGACTCGTCCTCTACTTCTCTCTTACCGCCTGTTTTATCTGTTTCACCTGTTGTTTGTGAGCGTTTCACTGTATTTTTTTCTAAAATTTTTTCTTCAGATGAATCTAAATTCACTTTAATCGTTACGTCTTTTACTCCTGCTATTTCTTCTAAAGCAGTTTTTAATTCTTGTTCATACGCTTTTTCATATTTTTCTACATTTGACATACTATCATTACTTTTTTGTCCGAAAGTTGGTACGTCTTTTTCTTGGTTTTGAGTTTTTTGTTCTTTAAATACAGGTACTTCTTCTTTTTTACTTGAAAAGAGACTACTAGAAAACATAAGCAAAATTCCAAGTATGAGTAGGACAAGTAAAAACTTAGGTGTTACCTTTTTACCCTTCTCGTTGCTTTCTTTTTGATCCCCATTCAATAAGTTTCGAAAAAATGAGAACTTCGAATTTTTATCTTTATTGTCCATTTACTCTACCTGTCCTCCCTTCCATTTGAACTTGGATTTGTTTACCCTCTAGTTGCCACCTGCTTGAAAAGAAATCTTTCATTTCTCCATTCGTTTCTTCCACTTTTTTTGGAGGCTCTTTCGTGTTAATTTCAATTGGCTTTACTGTTTCGATTGCATCATTTTTACTACGTTCTTTTTCTTTCAACGTCACAACAACAGATTGAATATCTTTCGCTGACTTTACTTCTTCTATATTTTCTGCTGCGACTATTTGTATTTCAGAGACAGCCATACCATACTTTTTCTCAAACTCTTTTCCTACTTCTTTTTTCATTTTGGTAGCCATCTCTTCTAAACTATATGCACGTGTTAGAGC